>NZ_RAWL01000105.1:0-22362 GCF_003668885.1 Corallococcus sp. AB049A
GTGGGCGTCATCACCGGCGGAGGCCGGGCCGGCGCGGGCGGTGGCACCGGACGCGTCATCGTGCCCGGTGCAGGCGTGGGCGGAATGGACGCGGCCACCGGACGCGTCATCGAACCCGGGACGGGCGTCGGCGGAATGGACGCGGCCTGCGGACGCGTGAGGGAGCCCGGAACAGGCGTGTGCTGAATGGACGCGGCCACCGGGCGCGCGGGCTGCGGACGCGCGGGCACCGCGGTTCCACTCAAGGGCAGCGGCGCGGCGGGCCGCGCACCGGTCATGTCCAGCCGGGGCGGCGGGGGCGCGGGCGGCTGCATCGCGCCCTGGAGGAAGAGCGTCTCCGCCTCGCGGATCCGCCTCGAGAGGAAGTCGAAGATTTCGACGGAGACCTTGCGCAGCTCCGGATGCAGATCCGCCGCCAGGTGCTCCGGCGAGAAGCGCTTCGCCATGCGGA
This sequence comes from Corallococcus sp. AB049A, assembly GCF_003668885.1. Taxonomy (NCBI): domain Bacteria; kingdom Pseudomonadati; phylum Myxococcota; class Myxococcia; order Myxococcales; family Myxococcaceae; genus Corallococcus; species Corallococcus sp. AB049A. The sequence continues at coordinate 452 of NZ_RAWL01000105.1, forward strand.
AGAAGGCGAGCCGGAACTCGTCGAGCGTCGCATTCGGCTTGAGCCCGAACACCTCGTGCGGCGGCAGGTGCAGCAGGCCCCGCAGCTGGTTGCGCAGGCGCTCGGCCTGCTGCGTCTCCAGGGAGGCCGTGGGCGCCGCGGTGGTGAACAGGTCGCGCACCTCCGGGAGGTCCTGGAGCGCGATCCAGTTCGTTCCGTCGCGCGACGCGCGCACGGCCGTCTTCAGGCGACCCGACGAAATGAGGTCGCGGAAGGCTTGCAGCTGGAGGGGGCCCAGCACGCGGCCGAGCGAGTCTCCCACCCAGTAACCGACAACGTTTGACGACACGGGGACCTCGGGGGAGTCAGGACGCCAGGGCCTGGCGTACGGCGGCGGCGATCTCCAGGGGATGGAACGGTTTGCCCACGAAGCCCATCGCCCCCGCGGCGATGGCCTGCTCCACCACCGGCTCCGCGTCCATGCTGCTGATGACCAGCACGCGCGTGTCCGGCGAAACGCTCTTGATGGCGCCCAGCACCTCCAGCCCGCTCTTCTTCGGCATGAAGAGGTCCAGGAACATCACCGCCGGCTGCTCCTTCTGCGCCAGCGCCAGCCCTTCCTCCCCGTCCGCCGCTTCCAAGAGCCGCAGGTCGATCCCCGTGTCCGCGATGACGTCCTTGAGGATGCGACGCACGAAGCTGTCGTCATCCACCAACAGCAGGGTAGGTAGTCCAGGCATGGGCGGCAGGATACATAAGACGCGCGACGTTTGGGCGCGCGCATCCCACGTGCCTGCTCGGCTTTTGGGTTAAGGGGTGGGCATGTCCACCGACCCCGCGCTGTCCCATTTCGAGTCCCACAAGGCCGCGTACCTGGAAGACCTCAAGGCCCTCGTACGCATACCCAGTGTGTCCTTTCCCGGGTTCGACGCGGGCCTCGTGCGCAAGAGCGCGGAGGCCACCGCGGCCCTCCTGAAGGACCGTGGATTTGAAAACGTCCAGTTGCTCGAAATCGAGGGCGCGCATCCGTATGTCTACGGCGAGGTGCTCAAGGCGCCAGGCCGCCCCACGCTCCTCCTCTACGCGCACCACGACGTGCAGCCCGCCGGAGACGAGGCCGCGTGGAAGAGCCCGCCCTTCGAGCCCCAGGAGCGCGATGGCCGCCTGTACGGCCGCGGCGCGGCGGACGACAAGGCCGGCATCGTCGTGCACACGTCCGCCGTGGACGCGTGGCTCAAGAGCACCGGCCAACTCCCACTCAACGTGAAGGTCATCATCGAGGGCGAGGAGGAGGCGGGCAGTGACCACCTGGGTGCATTTCTCCAGAAGCACGCGAAGTTGGTGGCGGCGGACGCCATCGTGTTGACGGACACGACGAACTTCGACACGGGCCTGCCTTCCATCACCACGGCGCTGCGCGGGCTGGTGACGGTGGACGTGGAGGTGCGGGGGCTTCAGCAGGCGGTGCATTCCGGCATGTGGGGCGGGCCCATTCCGGATCCGGCGATGGCGCTGTGCCGGATGCTGGCGTCGCTGACGAACGCGGATGGCACCATCGCCATCGAGGGCGTGATGGAGCAGGTGAAGCCGCTGACGGCTTCCGAGCGCGAGAGCATCCAGGCGCTGCCCGGTGACGAGGCCACCTTCCGCGAGCAGGCGGGCATCCGCGAGGGCGTGCAGCTGCTGGGCGGCGGACGTCATCCGTGGGAGACGAACTGGCGCCAGCCGAGCCTGGCCATCAACGCCATCCAGGCCAGCAGCCGCAAGGACGCGCGCAACATCATCGTGGAGTCCGCGTGGGCGCGCGTGGGCATCCGCGTGGTGCCGGACATGAACCCGGAGGACGTGCAGCGCCGGCTGGTGGAGCACCTGAAGAAGGTGTGCCCGTGGGGGCTGGAGCTGGAGATCCGCGAGGACCAGGCGTCCGGCTGGTGGTACACGGATTCGTCGCACCCGGCCTTCCAGGCGGCGTTCCGCGCGCTGGAGAAGGGCTACGCGAAGAAGCCCGTGACCATCGGGTGCGGCGGGTCCATCCCGTTCGTGGAGCCGTTCGCCAAGGAGCTGGGCGGCGTGCCCGCGCTGCTCATCGGCGTGGAGGATCCGTACACGTACGCCCACTCCGAGAACGAGAGCCTGCACCTGGGTGACTGGGAGAAGGCCATCCGCTCCGCCATCCACCTCTACGAGGAGCTGGCGAAGTCACTGACCCCTCGCCGCTGAGCGGGGAATGGGGTGGAGTTCGCTCCCATGCGCTCTGTCCGCCCTGCCTGGAGTGTCCTCGCCATCCTGAGCTGTGTCCTGTCCTCCACGGGGGCCCTGGGAGCGGAAGCGCCCTGGGCTGTCGTGCTGGAGGAGCAGGCCCAGGCGAAGGAGCGCGTCCTGGCGCTCCAGGCGCAGGTGAAGCAGGGCAGCACGGACGACCTGTCGCTGGTGGAGGTCGCGGCGGATCAACCGGGCCCGGACGCATGGAGGCGCTTCAACGTCTCCATGGCGGGCCAGCACGCGGCGCACCTCGTATGGAGCGCGCGCAAGTGCGAGTGGGAGATGGACGCCCCGGAGCCCGAAGGCCAGGACATGTGACGTCCCGGCCCAAAGGCTCTCTTGAGGCTACAGGCCGCGGAAGCGGTCCGTGGCTTCAATCAGGGCGGAGGTGTTGCCGGGCTCGTTGGCGGAGTGGCCCGCGTCCGGCACCATCACGAACTGGGCCTCCGGCCACGCGCGGTGCAGGGCCCACGCGCTCTCCGGCGGGCAGACGACGTCGTAGCGCCCCTGCACGATGACGGCGGGGATGTGGCGGATGCGCTGCACGTCGTCCAGCAGCTGGGTGTCGGTGCGCAGCCAGCCCTTGTTGACGAAGTAGTGGCACTCGATGCGCGCGAAGGCGATGGCGAACGCGTCCCCCGCGTTGCGCGCGATGAGCTCCGGGTTGGGGTACAGGCAGCTCGTGCGGCCCTCCCATACGCTCCACGCCTTCGCGGCCTCCTGCTGCGAGTGCTTGTCGTCGCCCATCAGCCGCCGCTGGTACGCGTGGAGCAGGTCGCCGCGCTCCTCCTCCGGGATGGGCGCGAGGAACTGCTCCCACGCGTCCGGGAACATCGCGTCCGCGCCGCGCTGGTAGAACCAGTCAATCTCCTGCTTGCGCAACAGGAAGATGCCGCGCAGCACCAGCTCCGTGACGCGCTCCGGATGCGCCTCCGCGTACGCGAGCGACAGCGTGCTGCCCCACGAGCCGCCAAAGAGCAGCCAGCGCTCCAGGCCCAGGTGCTCGCGCAGCCGCTCCATGTCCGCCACCAGGTCCCAGGTGGTGTTCTGCTCCAGGCTGGCGTGCGGCGTGCTGCGGCCACAGCCGCGCTGATCAAACAGGATGATGCGGTAGACGGCCGGGTCGAAGAAGCGGCGCTGCTTCGGGTCGGTGCCGCCGCCCGGGCCGCCGTGCACGAACACCGCGGGCTTGCCCTCCGGGTTGCCGCTCTCCTCGAAGTACAGGGTGTGGCCCCCGGTGACCTTCAAGTAGCCGGTGCGGTAGGGCTCGATGGGGGGATAGAGCGTTCGCAACGGCGTGGGTGCGGGCACGGGATTCCTTCCTTGGGAATGAGGTGCGGCGCAACCTAACAACAGCCGGCGCCTGTGGGGCGAGCCGTTCAGAAATACCACGTCAGCCCGAGAACGACTCGCCACGGTCCATCTTTCACGGTGGTGGTGCGCTGATGCGTTCCACCATCACGCTCCCGGGAAATTTCGCGCTTCAGCGGCCAGGACTTGTCCCCCTCCTACGGAGTGGCCCCCTGGCCCTGGTCGTGCCCGCTCAGGGTTTCTGCGCGGGGGGCACGCCGCGGCCGGCCTGGGCCACCATGCGCACCTCGGCGTTCTCCCCGAGCGCGTAGCCGTCGCCCTTCGTCTCCAGGTCCGTCGCCTCGATGACGTCGCCGCGCTGCAGGTGGAAGAACTTCTCGTTCTTCTCCGAGCGGTGGCGCTCCTGCATCGCCAGGCCCACGCGGCCCTCCGGCCCGCAGCCGATGTAGCGCTGGCGGCCCTTGCCCTCCAGCGACTCGCTGACGATGCGGAACAGCCGGCCCGGCGGCGGCTCCGGCCAGGCCTCGCCCTTGGGCGCCACCACCAGGTAGCTCATCTTGAGCGATTCCTTGTGGAAGCCCGCCGCGCGCGCCAGCTCCTCCACCACGCGAGGCATGGGCCATGCGCGCTCCGCGTGGCACCAGTCCGTCTCCTTCACCAGCGCGGGGCACGCGCCGCGGAACATGCACGGCGCGCGGATGGCGTAGCCGCGCTCCACCAGGAGGTCGCGCACCTTGAGCAGGTTGCGGCTCGTCTCGCGCAGCGCGGGCTCCATCACCAGCAGGCTGCCGCCCTTCTTCACCTTGGCGAGCACCGACTCCAGCAGCGCCGCGCGCGGCTTCAGCGCCTCATCCGTCGCGCCGTAGAGCTCGTTGATGACGTGCCCCATGGTGATGAGGTCGTACTGGCCCTCCGGCAGCTGGGCGTTCTTCTTCAGCGGATCCCACTCGCGCGTGGCCAGGGCCTCGCCGGCCTCGGTGGCCAGCTTGCGCGCCAGCTCCAGCGCCGGCTTGCTGCGGTCCGCGGCCGTCACCTCGCTGCCGCCCGCGTCCATGGCGGCGAAGGCCACCGGGCCCGGGCCGCTGCCCAGGTCGAGCACCTGGCGAGGGCGGTTGGGCAGCTCTCCCAGCACCTGACGGGCCTGGGCGTAGGACACCGGCCAGTAGAAGAGGAGGTAAGCGCCCAAGAGGCGCGGGTCGTCCATGTAGCGGGCGCCGGCCAGCTGACGCTCGCGGGTGAGGCCGTGCGACAGCTGCTTCACGCCCGCGCCCACCTCCTTGACCTCCTGCGGCGTGAGGCGGCCTTCCGGCCCGTCCCCCCGGCCCCGGGACGCGCGCCACACGGAGATGAGCCGGGGCAGCCATCGCTCCAGGTCCTTGCTGTATGCGTTGCTCATCGTTGCCTTCACATCAGGGGTCGCCACCCGGAGGCGACCGCGTTAAACCCACTCCGCCATGATTTCCGTCCGCGGACTGCGCAAGCACTATCAGGTCCACAAGCGCCCGCCTGGCCTGAAGGCGGCCCTGCGCTCGCTCGTCCACCGCAGCTACACGACCGTCAAGGCCGTGGACGGCATCTCCTTCGACATCCAGCCCGGGGAGCGCGTGGGCTTCCTGGGGCCCAACGGCGCCGGCAAGACGACGACGCTCAAGGTGCTCGCCGGCCTGCTCCACCCGTCCGAGGGGGAGGTCACCGTGGATGGCCACGTGCCCCGCTTACGCGAGGAGGCGTTCCTCAAGAAGATCATGCTGGTGATGGGGCAGAAGCAGCAGCTGTTGTGGGACCTGCCGCCTTCGGAGACGTTCGAGCTCAACCGCGCCATCTACGACGTGCCCCGCCTCCAGTACAAGCAGACGCTGGATGAACTGGTGTCGCTGCTGGAGCTGGAGGACCTCATCGGCAAGCCCACCCGCCAGCTCAGCCTGGGCGAGCGGATGAAGTGCGAGCTGGCCGCGGCCCTCATCCACCGCCCCCGGGTGCTCTTCCTGGACGAGCCCACCATCGGCCTGGACGTGTCCATGCAGGTGACGATGCGCGCGTTCATCAAGGCGTACAACGAGAAGACGGGCGCCACGCTCATCCTGACCAGCCACTACATGGACGACGTGGCGGCGCTCTGCCCGCGCGTCATCGTCATCGACAAGGGGCAGCTGTCCTACGACGGCAGCCTGGACGCGCTGGTGCAGCGCGTGCGCCCGGAGAAGCGCGTGGTGCTGCGGCTGGGCCAGCCCGTGGACGCGGGCCTGCTCACGGCGCTGGGCAAGGTGGTGTCGCACGAGCCGGGCTCGGCGGTGCTGCAAGTCCAGCAGGACGCGGTGAACGCCACGGTGGGCCGCGCGCTGTCCACGCTGCCGGTGACGGACCTGACGGTGGAGAACGCGCCCCTGGAGGAGGTCATGAGCGAGCTGTTCCAGGAGGGCAAGGCGCGCCGGGCGGAAGCGGCCCGGGAGGCGGTGCCCGCGTGAGCCTGCGCACGTCGCTCAAGGCGCTGCCCACGATGCTGCGCATCGGCTTCTCCGAGGCGGTGGCCTACCGCGCGGAGATGGTCATCTGGGTGCTGGCCACCACCATGCCGCTCATCATGCTGGCCCTGTGGTCGGCGGTGGCGCGAGGCGGGGCGGTGGGCCGCTTCGGGCAGGCGGAGTTCACGGGCTACTTCCTCGCGGCCTTCTGCGTGCGGCAGATGACCAGCTCCTGGGTGGCGTGGCTGGTCAGCTACGAGGTGAAGCAGGGCACGCTGGCCATGCGGCTGCTCAGGCCCATCTCCCCGCTGCTGGCGTACGCGACGGAGGTGCTGGCGGGCATCCCGCTGCGCGTCGCCATCGTGCTGCCCGTGCTGGGCATCAGCGTGTGGGCGGCGGGCGCCGAGCGGGCCGTTCCCACGTCGCTGGGAGGCTGGGGCCTGTTCGCGCTGGGCATCGTGGGCGCGTGGCTCATCACGTTCTATCTGAACGTGCTGCTGGGCACGCTGAGCCTGTTCCTGGAGAGCAGCCAGAAGCTGATGGAAGTCTACATGGTGCTGTTCTTCGTCTGCTCCGGGTACATGTTCCCGGTGGAGTTCTTCCCGCCCGGCGTGCGCACCGTCATCGAGTGGCTGCCGTTCCGCTACCAGATGGGCCTGCCGGTGGAGCTGCTGACGGGGGCGCACGGCGCGAGGGAGGCGTGGGCGCTGCTGGGAGCGCAGTGGGCGTGGGTGGCGGGCCTGGGCGTGGTGTCCATGGCCGTGTGGCGGCGGGGCCTGGCGCGCTTCGCGGCGTTCGGAGGGTAGGGCGGTGGTGAACGTGAAGCGCTACCTGCGGCTGTTGGGCGTGCAGCTGAAGGCCTCCGGGCTGCTGGCGCTGCAGTACCGCGCGGACTTCCTGGCGGAGGGGCTGACGTCGCTGGCGTGGACGTTCACCGCGCTGGCGCCGCTGTTCGTCGTCTTCGGCGCGCGGCCCAGCATCGAGGGCTGGACGTTCCAGGAGTCGCTGCTGGTGGTGGGCTGGTTCACGCTGTTGCAGGGCGTGCTGGAGGGCGCCATCAGCCCCAGCCTCACGGGCATGGTGGAGCACATCCGCAAGGGCACGCTGGACTTCGTGCTGCTCAAGCCCGCGGACGCGCAGTTCCTGGTGTCCACGCAGCGCTTCCTGCCGTGGCGCGCGGTCAACGTGCTGTCCGGCGTGGGGCTGTTCGTCTACGCGTTCGTGTCGCTGGGCAGATGGCCGTCGCTGCCGGGCATCTTCGCGTCGCTGGTGCTGCTGGCGACGAGCATGCTCATCCTCTACTCGATGTGGATCCTCGTGGTGAGCGCGGCCTTCTTCGTGGTGAAGGTGGACAACCTCACGTACCTGTTCACGTCCATCTTCGACGCCGCCCGCTGGCCGTCCTCGGTGTTCCGGGGCTCGCTGTCGTGGGTCTTCACGTTCATCATCCCGCTGGCGCTGATGACCACCTTCCCCGCGCTCGCGCTGCTGGGCCGGCTGCCTTGGACGTGGCTCGTGGGCGCGGTGGTGGGCTCGGTGGCCTTCGCGTCGGTGGCGCGGTGGGTGTGGCTGATGTCCATCCGCCACTACACGTCCGCCAGCAGCTGAGGCCTCACCGAAGCTTCAAGGCCTGCGCGCCTGCCGGGCCCACTCCGCGCGCACCACGTGGAGCAGGAGCTTGTCGTAGGCGTAGCCGGGGTAGCGCGCCTTCATCCGGGCCTCCACGGTCGCCAGCGGGTCGCTGCTGGGGTGCTCCGCGTGGCGCTCGCGGGTGACTTCCTCCCGCACGGCCTGGACGTAGGCGGCCTGCGCGTCCAGCAGCTCGGGCCCGCCGGGCAGGCCGCGTCCCGGGTGGATCCACTTCGGCTTCAGGGCGCGCAGCTCTTCCAGCCGCTGGAGCCATTCCGTGGTGTCGCCGCCCTCGAACCAGTTATGCGTGTCCCGGGCCACCAGGTCTCCGGTGAAGAGGTGGCCTTCCCACTCCACGACGACGTGGGCCGCGCTGGAGCCCGCGCCCAGGACGTGGGCCTTGAGCGTCACTCCGGCCGCGCTCAATTCGCGGGTGCTGTCGCCGAAGCTGTCCGCGAGCACGAGCTCCCGGGGGTAGCGGCCATTCCAGTACTGCTTGAAGAGGGACGGCGCCCACTTCTCGTGGACCGCGGGGATGCGCTCGCGCACCGGGCCGGAGGTGACGACCGGGACGCCCAGCTCCTGGAGCAGGGCCGTGCCGTTGAAGCTCTCCGGGTTCGCGTGCAGGACGATGGCGAGCTTGGGCTCCTTGCCGGTGACGTCCTTCGCGAACGCCAGCTCCTTGCGCAGCGCGGAGGGCAGCAATTGCGTGTCGATGAGGACCAGGCCCTCCGGTCCTTCAAGCCAGTACGAAGCGGTCTGGAGTGACCACTCGGAGGAGATGTATCCGCCGACCCGGAGGTCGCCCTGCTCCTGGAGGGAATGGGAGCGGTAGTGCGTCGCGACGACGGGCTGGGTGGCGCCACAGCCCCACAGGAACGAACTCAACACGGCGGCGAGGAACAGTCGCATGAAGCCAGATTATACCCGTGGAGTCTGGCTGATAGGGATTCCGCTGTTGTCTTTCCTGCGTCTGGGTTAAGGGCCGCCCCCCTGGCGGCCGTAGGCCGCATCCCCCTCGAAGTGAAGGACCTCCCCCCTCGATGATCCGTATCCGTTTCCACGGCCTGCTGGCCGCGCTCGCGCTTGCGTGCGCGACAGCCTGTGCCCCTGAAGCACCGTCTTCCATTGCCTCCACGTCCACGTCCACCTCGCGCCTGGACACGTCCGCGTGGAACAGCGCCGGCACCATGGCCTCCGTGCGCGTGGACGCCACCGCCACCCTGCTGCGCTCGGGCTACGTGCTCGTCGCGGGCGGAGGGACGTCCGCCGCGGAGCTGTATGATCCGCGCACCAACCGCTGGTTCTCGCTGGGCGCCATGGGCACCAGCCGTCAGCGCCACACCGCCACGCTGCTGTCCTCCGGCAAGGTGCTGATGGTGGGCGGCGGCACCTCCGTGCTGGCCTCGGCCGGCGCGGAGCTGTTCGACCCGGACACCAACGGCTGGTCCGCCGCGACGGGACTGGACCTGCCCCGCTCCCAGCACACCGCGACGTTGCTGCCGGATGGCCGGGTGCTGGTGGTGGGCGGCGACAGCGGCTTTGGCAACGCGCTGTCCAGCGCGATGCTCTACACCCCCTCGACCAACACCTGGACCGTCACCGGCCGGATGAGCGCGGCCCGGCTGGGCCACACGGCGACGCTGCTGCCGGATGGCCGGGTGCTGGTGACGGGCGGCCGGGACAGCGCGAACGGGGACGTGCTCGCGACGGCGGAGCGCTATGACCCCGCGACGGGCGAGTGGACGGCGGTGGGCCGCATGGTCACCCAGCGCATGGGGCACACGGCGACGCTGCTCACCTCCGGGCAGGTGCTGGTGGCGGGCGGGTTCGCGGGCAGCCTCGCGACGGAGACCTCCGAGCTGTTCGACCCGGGCACCGGCACGTGGACGTCCCAGGGCTCGCTGCCGTTCCAGTCCGTCTTCCACACCGCGACGCTGCTCACCTCCGGGCAGGTGCTGGTGACGGGTGGCTCCACGGGCGGGCAGCCCTACCTGGACCGCGCCGCGCTCTACACGCCGGCTACCGGGACCTGGACGGAGACGGCGACGATGTCGTCGCGCCGCATCAGCCACGCCGCCGTGCTGCTCGCGTCGGGAGAGGTGCTGGTGCTGGGCGGCGTGCCCCAGGCGGGCTCGCGCAGTGCCTCCGCGGAGCGCTACCGCCCGTCCGTCCTGCCGTGGAGCACGGCCGCGAGCCTGGGCACCGCGCGCTCGCAGCTCACCGCCACGCGGCTGAACACGGGACACGTGTTGATCGCGGGCGGTGTGTCGACCTCGGGCAGCGCGCTGTCCGGGGCCGCGCTGTACGACGAGGCGGCGAACACCTGGCGGGACACCGCCGCGCTGAGCTCCGCGCGCTTCCTGCACTCGGCCACGCCGCTGGGGGATGGCCGCGTGCTGGTGAGCGGCGGGCAGAAGGATGCGTCCACGTGGCTGTCCGCCACGGAGGTGTACGCGCCCGCCACGGACACCTGGACCCAGGTGGGAAGCCTGGTGACAGGGAGGGCCCGTCACACCGCGACGTTGCTGAATTCCGGCAAGGTGCTGGTGACGGGAGGCGCGTCGGGCGCGAGCACCGCCTCCACGCTCGCGAGCGCGGAGCTGTTCAACCCGGCCACGGGCACCTGGAGCCCCACGGGGACCATGGCGCGCGCGCGCACGTACCACGCGGCGGTGGCGCTGCCTTCGGGCGAGGTGCTGGTGATGGGCGGCGGCTCCACGGGGACGGACGCCATCACCGCGAGCGCGGAGCTGTATGACCCGGCCACGGGGACCTGGAGGCCCACGGCGTCCATGGCGGTGGCGCGCTACGGCCACATCGCGGTGCCGCTGGGCAATGGCAGCCAGGTGCTGGTGGCGGGCGGCTGGGGCGTGGATGGACCGCTGCGCTCGGCGGAGCTGTACGACGTGGCGCACGGCACCTGGAAGACCGTGGCGCCCATGAGCATGCCGCGCTACCTGCCGCACGCCACGCTGCTGCCCACGGGGCGCGTGCTGGTGGTGACAGGGGAGGGCGGCTCGGGGCTGGGCGTGCTCGATTCCGCGGAGGTGTATGACGCCGCGATGAACGCGTGGACGCCCGCGGGCATCCTCTCCACGCGCAACACGCACCACGGGCTGGCCCTGCTGCCCTCGGGCCGGGTGCTCGTCGCGGGAGGCAGTGGAAGCGGCGGCGCGCGCGTGGCGGTGGACGTGTACTCACCGGCGCCGTGAGCGCTTGAATCAGGCTCCCGCGTGCGGCGCTTCGTGGGCCGCGTCCTCGCGGGCGTAGTGCGCGAGGCATTCGTCCTCGCGCCCTCGCACCACCCGTCTGCCTTTGAGCGGCCCGACGTGGGAGGTCACCACCGTGTACTGGCCTTCCACGTCGTCCTGGTCGTAGTAGATGACCACCCAGTCGTCCGTGGCGTTCTGCTGGTGCGCCAGCGCCGTGTTGGAGAAGAGCGCGCGGAAGTTCCAGTCGTCCGCGTGCTCGCGCATCACCGGCAGCCAGGCCTCTCCGGAGGGGTTGAAGCGCTTGGGCGCGATGCGCTTCAGCTCCCCGGCCTCCGCCCTGCGCCGGTAGTCCGCGTCCACGCGCAGGAGCAGCGCCACCGTCGGGCGCGGCTCGTCCTCTCCCGCGTGGGTCCTCGCCCGCTCGCGCTCCCGCCGGTTGCGGCTTAGCCGCGCCGCCAGCACCTCGCGTACCTGCTCCGCGCGCCGGGGGCCGAAGCCCTCCACGCGCTCCAGCCGTCCGTCGTGCGCGGCCAGCTCCAGCGCCTCCAGCGTCGTGATGCCCAATTCTTCGTGGATGCGCTTCGCCAGCTCCGGCCCGATGCCGGGCACGCTGGCGAGCAGGCTCTCGGGGGACGACTCACCCTCCAGCCGCTCGAGCAGCCCCACGTGTCCCGTGCGCACCAGCTCCGCGACCGTCCCCGCGATGCTCTTGCCCACGCCGGGCAGCGCCCGCAGGCCTGCCTCGCCCTCGGCCGCCAGCACCTGCGCCACCGAGTCCGGCCAGTTCGCGATGGTCGCCGCCGCCTTGCGGTAGGCCCCCACCCGGAAGGGCATCGCGTCCTGCGTGTCCAGCAGGTCCGCCACCCGCTCCAGCGCGTCAGCGATGTCGATGTTGCTCTTCCATTCGACGCCCATGGTACCTGGAAGGTAGGGACTCACCGGGAGGACGGCCACCCCACGGACCGGCACCGGGCGGGGTCAGGGCAGGGCGGACGCCACCACCGCGTCCGCTTCGATTTCCACCAGCATCCGAGGGTCGATGAGCGCCTTCACCTCCACCATGGAGGTGGCGGGGCGGATGGCCGAGAACACCTCCCCATGGGCGCGGCCAATCTCCTCCCAGCGGGAGATGTCGGTGACGTACATGCGCGTGCGCACCACGTCCTCCACCCGGGCGCCCACCGCCTCCAGCGCGGCCCGGATGTTGGACAGCGCCTGGGCGGCCTGCCGGTACGCGTCCCCTTCACCCACGAGCTGGCCGGCCGCGTCCGTGGCGGTGGTGCCGGAGACGGACACGAAGGGGCCCGTGCGGACCGCCCGCGAGTAGCCCACCCGGGGCTCCCAGGGGGTGCCCGTGGCATGGAGGATGCGCTGCATGGCGTGCTCCGATGTGGGCCTGAGGGAGGGCTGCCCCGGAGGGCCGGAGCCCGGCCGGACCTCCTGGCGCTGCTTGCACAGCTGCAAGGAACGACCGCCCGTGATAGTTGGCCTCGGATCATGGCCAACGAGCTCGAGAGGGAGGTCGCCCGGCGACGGACCTTCGCCATCATCTCCCACCCCGACGCGGGAAAGACAACCCTGACGGAGAAGCTGCTGCTCTACGGCGGCGCCATCCACCTGGCCGGCAGCGTGAAGGCCAAGCGGGCGCGGCGGCACGCCACCAGCGACTGGATGGAGCTGGAGAAGGAGCGCGGCATCTCCGTCACGTCGTCCGTGCTCCAGTTCAGCTACCGCGACCACGCGGTGAACCTGCTGGACACCCCGGGCCACCAGGACTTCTCCGAGGACACCTACCGCACGCTCTCCGCAGCCGACGCGGCGGTGATGCTCATCGACGCGGCGAAGGGCGTGGAGCCCCAGACGAAGAAGCTCTTCAAGGTGTGCCGCATGCGCGGCATCCCCATCTTCACCTTCGTCAACAAGCTGGACCGCTTCGGCCGTGAGCCGCTCGATTTGATGAACGAGCTGGAGCAGGTGCTGGGCATCCGCTCGTACCCGATGAACTGGCCCATTGGCATGGGGCCGGAGTTCCGCGGCGTCTACGACCGGCAGGCGCGCGTGGTGCACGTGTTCTCCGCGGAGGGCTCGCACGGCGAGTCGGAAGTGGCGGAGCGTTCGGTGCCCATCGACTCGGAGGAGATCAAGACGGTCCTCACGGAGAACGAGCTGGAGAAGCTCCGCGAGGACATCGAGCTGCTCGACATCGGCGGGGACGAGTTCACGCGCGAGAAGTCGGACGCGGGCCAGCTGTCGCCCATGTTCTTCGGCAGCGCGATGACCAACTTCGGCGTGCGGCCCTTCCTGGACGCGTTCCTGGACCTGGCGCCCGCGCCCACGTCGCGCCCCACCACGCAGGGCCCGCGCGAGCCCACGAACCCGAAGTTCGCGGGCTTCGTCTTCAAGATTCAAGCGAACATGGACCCCGCGCACCGCGACCGCATCGCGTTCATGCGCGTGGTGTCCGGCCGCTACGTGAAGGGCATGAACGCCTTCCACTCGCGCCTGGGCAAGGAGGTGCGGCTCGCCAAGCCCAGCCAGTTCATGGCCGCCGAGCGCACGTCCATTGAAGACGCGTGGCCGGGGGACGTCATCGGCCTGTTCGACCCGGGGCAGTACCGCATCGGCGACTCGCTGGCGGAAGGCTCGCAGGACGTGCTCTTCGAGGGCGTGCCGCGCTTCAGCCCGGAGTTCTTCGCCATCGTGCGCTCCAAGGACCCCCTGCGCCGCAAGCAGATGGAGAAGGGCCTGGAGCAGCTGTCCGAAGAGGGCACGGTGCAGATCTTCCAGCAGCTCTCCATGGGCATGAAGGACCCCATCGTCGGCGTGGTGGGCGCGCTCCAGTTCGAGGTGCTGCAGTACCGCCTGGAGCACGAGTACGGCGCGAAGATCGCCCTGGACCGGCTGCCCTTCAGCCACGCCCGCTGGGTGGTGGGCCAGAACTTCGACCCGAAGCAGTTCGACTGGGAAGGCAACCGTCAGACGGTGCAGGACCGCGACGGGCTGCCCCTGGTGCTCTTCCGTGACGACTGGGCGCTCCAGCACGCCGAGGAGAAGCACCCGGAGCTGAAGTTCGTCTCCGAGGCCCCGCTCTTGCGGCCGGGGCTCACCGGCGCCACGGGCAGCTAGGCAGCGCGAAGGACCCGGCCGGGGGGGACCCGCCATGGTTTCAGGAGTGCAGGAATGACCGAGTCAGCAGGGGGCACGGCAGCTTCGCCGCGAGGGCGGAGGCTGCCGGCCGGGGGACTCGCGGGCATCGCGTTCATCGCGGCGCTCGCGGTCTGGCCGTTGTTCAAGTACCAGGCGGGACCGCCCGCGGAGCTGCGGCTGCGCTACGAGAAGGTGTCGTGGCCGCAGACCGGCGGCGTGACCTTCCAGCGCGAGGGCCACGGCCCCCAGTCCATGCCGCTCACGGCGGAGGCCCTGACCCAGGTGCTGGGCGACGGCGTGCCGGAGGGGATGCAGGAGGTGCGCATCCCGCTGCCCCGCCGCTCCGTGTCCGCGGAGGTGGTGCTGACGGACATGTCCGAGCGGCGCGTGTCCCAGGTGACGTGGGTGGGCATGCGGGCGCCGCTGCTCTTCGGACAGCCCCCGCCCCTCACGTTCGAGCAGCGCGTGGACGAAGGCGGCGTCGCCACCGTCACCGTTCCCCGGCTGCTGCCGGGCTTCTGGGCGCTGGACGTCGCGGACCCGGGCATGGTGCTGGGGACGTGGTTCTTGCTGTGGCTGTTGCTGGAGGCGCGCTTCGGGACGGGGACGGCGGCCGCGTTCGCGCGGAGCCGCGCGGGCTGGGCGAAGTACGCGCTGCCGCTCGCGCTGGCGTGGGGCTTCCTGTGGGCGCTCTACTTCCCGGGGCTCATCGGGTTTGATCCGCTGCTGCAGTGGGACCAGGTCGTCAAGCGCGAGTTCCTCAACTGGCACCCGCCGTTCCACACGTGGTGGCTGTGGCTCATCGCCGGGCCGTTCGACTCCATGGCCGCGGTGAGCGGGCTCCAGGTGCTGCTGTTCGCGGCGCTGATGGGCAAGGTGCTGGAGGAGCTGGGCCACTGGAAGGCGCCGGGCTGGGCGCGGTGGGCCGTGGTGGCGTGGGCCGCGCTGTCTCCGGCGCTGGGCACCAACGTCATCGCGGTGTGGAAGGACGCGCCCTTCACGCTGATGTGCCTGTGGGTGGTGCTCATCGTCCTGCGCGCGGAGCGCACCGGCGTCTTCACGGTGAAGGACGCGGCGCGGCTGGGCCTGTGCGTCGCGTGCATCAGCCTCCTGCGCCACAACGGTCCGCTGCTGGCGTTCCCGCTGCTGGTGAGCGCGCTGTGGCGCTACCGGGGCACCCGGCAGCGCGGCACGCTGGCCATCGTGGGCGTGGGCCTGACGCTGCTGGTGCGCGGGCCGGTGTACATCGCGGCGGGGGTGAAGCCGTCACCGCCGCTGCTCACGCAGGTGCTGAGCATCCACCGGCTGGGCACCGCGGCCCACTACGCGGACTCCCTGCCCCCGGAGGACGTGCGCACGCTCACGTCCCTCATGCCGCTGGAGGACTGGCGCCGGCTCTATGACTGCGAGGCCGTGGGGCGGCTCATCTGGCCCGGCTCGCCGCTGTTCGAGCACCCGGAGCGGCTGGAGGGCCGCGCGCTGGAGCTGGCGGGCGTGGTGGGGCGCTTCGCGAAGAGCCACCCGGACGCCGTCTTCGACCAGTGGGTGTGCGTCACCCGCTATCTGTGGGCGCTGGACTCGAGGCTCTACATCGGCCCGTTCGACCCGAGCGGCAACGCGGTGGACCGGAACTTCTTCGGCTGGAAGACGCACTCCTGGTTCCCCAAGCTGAACTGGGAATACACCCAGATGCTGCTCAAGGCCTCCATCGGTGAGCGCTGGCAGCGCGTCTCCATGTGGCAGCCCGCGCCGTCGCTGTACCTGTTGCTGGCGGCGCTGGGGGTCGTGCTGTGGCGTCAGCGGAGCATCGGCGTGCTCCTGGCCATGCAGTGCGCGCTCACCAACACGGCCGCGTGGCTGGTGCTGTCACCCAACCCGGACCTGCGCTTCCAGTTCCCGGCGATGCTCTTCGCGCCGCTGGCGCTGGCCCTGGTGCTGGCGCCCCGGCTGGTGAAGGCCCAGGCCCGGAGGGAGCCCGGGGCCCAGGCCCAGGTGGACGTGGCGGCGGCGCGGGGACAGGACACCGCCGCCTGAGCGGGGGCTACTTGTGCGGCACCACGGTGCCGCCGCGGAAGGCGGAGTCGCGCAGCACCAGCCCCTCCTTGAAGAGGCGCGCGGCGCGGTTGCCCACGAAGAAGTCCTTCGGGTCGCCCCGGCGGAAGGTCTTCTTCACGAACTCCTCCACCTCCAGGTAGAGGCGGCGGAACTTGTCCGGGGCCGCGTCGCGGCGGCCCGTCTGGGACGTCACCTCCAGCTCCACCCACATCTTCCCGCTGAGCAGCTCGCCCTCTTCGTTGCGGCGCGAGCGCTCGATGAAGATGACGGGCGAGCGCACCTCGTCGATGCGCCAGAAGCCCTTGTCCGGGCCGCGCTTCACCTTGTCCACCATGGCGGGGCCAATCTCGCTGGCCACCAGGTAGAGGTCCTCCTCGGGCAGGCGCGGGATGTTCTCCGCGGTGGCGCGGAAGGGCACCCAGTCCGGGGGCACCCGGCGGGGGTAGACCTCCAGGACGTGGCGCTCCAGGAAGCGGAAGAAGGCGACCTCGTCGTCGGGTGCCATGAAGAATTGGAGGATGTTGGCCATCGCGGGCGTCCTCATACCCTGGAAGCGCGCTAGAAACACAGGCCATGGACTCCTGGCTGCGCGCGCGGATGCATGAGCTGAACGACCTGAACAGCGTCATCAACCTGGCTTCCTGGGACCGGGAGGTCTACCTGCCCTCCAAGGCGGCCACCGCCCGCGCCCAGCAGCTGGCCACCGTCCAGTCCCTCCACCATGAGCGCCTGGTGGACCCGCGCCTGGGCGAGGCCCTGGCCCGCGCCGGGGAAGGGGGGCCGGACGCCCAAGCCCTCACGCCCGACGAGCGCGCCATGGTGCGCGTCCTCACCCGTGAGCGCGACCGCGCCGTGCGGCTGCCCGCCCGGCTGGTGACCGCGCTGGCGGAGGCGCAGGGCGAAGGCCTCACGGCGTGGCGCGAGGCCCGCTCCACCAGGCGCTTCGAGCGCTTCCAGCCCGCGCTGGAGAAGCTGCTCGCCCTGCGCCGCGAACAGGCGGACGCGCAGGGCCACGACGGCGAGCGCTACGACGCGCTGCTGGAGGGCTTCGAGCCCGGCATGCGCGTCAAGCGCCTGACGCCGGTGCTCACCGCGCTGCGCGATGCGCTCATCCCCATGGTGGCCGCGCTGGGCGGCCTGAAGCGGCCCTTCCCCGCGTTCCTCTCCGGCCGCACCTACGACACGGCCCAGCAGTGGCAGTTCACCATGCGGCTCTTGAAGGCCGTGGGCTTCGACCTGGAGGCGGGCCGCCAGGACGTGAGCATCCACCCCTTCACCAACAGCGTGCACGCGCAGGACGTGCGCCTCACCACGCGCCTGGACGCGACGTGGCCGCCGGCCGCGCTCTTCGGCACGCTCCACGAGGCGGGCCACGGCCTGTACGAGCAGGGCTTCTCCGAGGAGCACCACCGCACGCCGCTGGCGTCCGTGCCCTCCATGGGCCTGCACGAGTCCCAGTCCCGCCTGTGGGAGAACCTGGTGGGCCGGGGCCGCGCCTTCTGGGTGTCCCACTTCCCCGCGCTGAAGGACGCCTTCCCCCAGGCGCTGGCGGACGTGGACCTGGACGGCTTCCACGCGGGCATCAACCACGTGGTGCCGTCGCTCATCCGCGTGGAGGCGGATGAGGTGACGTACAACCTGCACATCGCCCTGCGCTACGAGCTGGAGCTGGCGATGCTGCGCGACGAGCTGCCCGTGTCGGAGCTGCCGGCCGCGTGGAACGAGCGCATGCGGCGCTACCTGGGCATCACGCCCCCGGACGACACGCAGGGCGTGCTCCAGGACATCCACTGGGCCTGGGGAGAGCTGGGCTACTTCCCCACGTACTCGCTGGGGAACCTCTACGCGGCCTCGCTGTACGCCGCCGCGAACCGGGCGCTGCCGTCACTGGAGGCGGACCTGGCGCGGGGCGACACGTCGTCGCTGCTCAACTGGCTGCGCACGAACCTGCACTCGCACGGCTTCCGGCTGCCCGCGGAGGAGCGCGTGCGCGCCATCACCGGGGAGGGGCTCACGGACAAGGACTTCCTGGCGTACCTGCGCGGCAAGTACGGAGCGCTGTACGGCATCAAGCTCTAGCGTCCTCTAAGCCGCGAACACCAGCGGGCGGCACGCGCGCGCCAGGTGCAGCGCGTCCCGCGCGAGCGCGTGCGAGTCCGGGTCCTGCGCCTCCAGCCACGCGGCGCGGGCCACCTGGTTGCTCAGTTCGAAGCACAGGCTGGCGGTGCGGCGCGACAGCCGGCTCTCCTTCTGGAGCGCGCGCACGTTCAGCTCGCACAGCTCCGCGCACTGGCGCAGCAGCCGCACCGCGTCGTCGTCCGCGGCGATGCCCTGGGCCGTCAGCCGCGCCATGCCCGCCTCGCAGGCCGACTGGCACTTCAGGCTCGCGGCAATGCACCGGGAGACCTCTGTCCGCGCCCCGCCTGTCCTGGCTCCCAACATGGCCACGCCCTCCCTTTGTGCGGCGTCAAAGGTACGCACGCACGCGGATCTCGCAACCGGCACCCAGGCCGCAGATGGGGCTTCAACATCTGCGTTCCAGGGTCATGGACAGCGAGCCGGCAACGGATGCACAAGCCCCGCGCACGATTCAGCCGAATCGTACTCCAGCTGCCTTTTCGTCGGGGGCGAACGTCAGCTTCCCAGCACCGGAAAGGGCTTGAGCAGCTCGACCAGCTTGTCGCCATACAGCTTGATCCGCTTTTCCCCGAGGTAGGGCAGCTGCGACAGCTCCTCCACGCTCGCGGGCGGCCTGGACGCGAGCGCGTCCATGAGCGGGTTCGTCAGCACCACGCTGGGCGTCACCTTGCGCAGGGTGGCCTGTTCAACTCGGAAGGCCTTGAGCGCGTCCTCGCGCTTGCGCCGGTGGGGGTCTCGCGGACCCTTCTGTTCGCGGTCCAGGTCCAGCTCGCCCCGGGCGGCCTTCTGCTGGTGGTCGCGGATGAGGGCGAGGATGGCGTCGCCGTGGGCGCGCACCACCGCGCCGCGCACGCCGGCCGCGCGCGCCAGGTCCTTGTGCGTGTCCGGCTGCTTCAGCGCCAGGTCGGTGATGGCCATGTTGGACAGCATGCGGCCCATGGGCACGTTGTCCTTCTCCGCCCACTCCAGCCGCAGCTTGTGCAGCCCCTGCGCGATGGCGTACGCGAGCGCGTACTGCGCGGTGGACAGGCCGCTTCGGGACAGCTTGGGCTTGTACTCGGCGCCCACCTCCGGCCGGGCCTCCGCTTCCGCGCACATGCGGTCGCAGTCCAGCAGCACCTCCTCCAGGATGTCCGCCTCGCGGCACGCGTCGCGCACCTGGCGGCCCAGCTCACAGAGGTAGCGCACGTCGTTGGCGATGTAGTCCCGCATGCCCGGGGGCAGGGGACGCAGGGAGAAGTCGGACTGCTGGTGCTCCTTCGGCAGCTCCACGCCCAGCCGTTCGCGGGCCAGGTCCGCCAGGCCCACCTTGGGCCACCCCAGGAGCGTCACCGCGCGGTGCGTGTCGAAGAGGCCGCGCACGCGCACGCCGGCCTCCGCCAGGAACTGCAGGTCACCCTGGGCGGCGTGGAAGTACTTCGTGCGAGCGGGGTCCTCCATCATGGGGGAGAGCAGGCGCGGATCCACGCCCGGCTGGAGCGTGTCGAAGAGGAAGATGTCCGTGTCGGTGCCCAGCTGGAGGAAGCACAGGCGGGCGCGGAAGGCGTGCATGGCGTCCGCCTCCAAATCCACCGCCACTTCCGGCGCGGCCTCCAGCACCCGCGTGGCGGCTTCCTCGCCCGCGCGGTCCACCACATCCAAGGCACCCTGAGGGAAGGTCGGCATCGCGGGGAGCAGGCTAGCGGACCGGCCCGCCCCTTTGACGTGTTTTTTCCCGAACCGCCGCTAGGATGGCCCCGCCGATGAACGACGCCCAACGTCTTGAAAAGAGCCTGCTTGGCCACATGGGCCGGGCCATCGCGGACTTCCGCCTCATCGAGGCCGGGGACCGCATCATGGTGGGCGTGTCGGGAGGCAAGGACTCCTACACGATGCTCCACCTGCTGCGAGAGCTGCAGCGGCGAGCCCCCGTGAAGTTCGACTTGCTGGCGGTGAACCTGGACCAGGGCCACCCCGGCTTCCCCGGCCACATCCTGGAGGGCTACTTCCAGAAGGAAGGCTACGCCTACAAGATGCTGAAGGAGGACACCTACAGCATCGTCCTGGAGAAGACCCCGCCCGGGAAGACGCAGTGCTCGGTGTGCTCACGGCTGCGCCGGGGCATCCTCTACAACGCCGCCGTGCACCTGGGCTGCAACAAGATCGCCCTGGGCCACCACCGCGACGACCTCATCCACACGATGCTCCTGAACATGTTCTTCGCCGGGAGCCTCAAGGCGATGCCGCCGCTCCTGAAGAGCGACGACGGCCGCAACGTGGTCATCCGGCCGCTGTGCTACGCGCCGGAGAAGGAGATCATCCAGTTCGCGCAAGAGAAGCAGTTCCCCATCATCCCCTGCGACCTGTGCGGTTCGCAGGAGAACCTGCAGCGCAAGCGGATGCAGAAGCTGGTGGAGGACCTGGGCAAGGAGATCCCCAACGTCCGCCAGAGCCTGCTCAACGCGATGTCGAACGTGCGGCCCACGCACCTCTTGGACAAGACGCTGAACCCGGACCCGCTGAACGCGACGGAAGACGGGCCCGTGGCCACCCCCCCCACCAACGAGACGCAAGGGAGCGCCAGTCCATGGCTCGAGAGCAGGCAGTAAAGGCGCGCAAGGAGCGCAACGCGGCGCTGGTGGAGGCCATGCTGCTGGCCGCGATGGCGGACGGCAGCGTGTCCCAGCGCGAGATGCAGACGCTGCTGGCGCGCGTGCTGGAGCGCCCGGAGTTCGAGGGCACGCAATCCGGTGAGCTGAACCTGCTGGTGGAGACCAGCGCGGTGCGGCTGGCCGAGGCGCGCAACCTGGAGGAGGTGCTCTCCTCGCTGCGCCGCAGGCTGCCGGACCACAAGAACCGGATGCTGGCCTTCGGCCTGGCGGCGGCGGTGGCGCTGGCGGATCAGCGGGCCACCCGGTCGGAATTGGGGCTGCTCAAGACGTTCCAGGCGGCGCTGGGCATCTCCGAGGACGAGGTCGCGCAGATCATCGACGTCATCGAGCAGGGCGGCAGCCTGTCCGAGGCGCTGGGCGAGCCCCTGGAGCGGCTGTTCGCGGAGGTGATGGTGCTGGTGCTGGCGGCGGACGGCCAGCTGAAGGAGGCGGAGGCCCGCGCCATGGTGGAGAGCTTCGCGGCGGATCCGCTCTTCCAGAACGTGAGCCCGGAGCGGGCGCAGGGCTTCGTGAGCGAGTCCGTGGCGGCGCTGGCCACGGACGGCCTGCCCCAGCGGCTCCAGGTCCTGGCGCACGGGCTGGCCACGCACTCGCAGCGGGTGAAGGCCTACCAGCTGGCCACGAAGATTGCCCACGCCTCCGGGCGGACGAGTAACGCGGAGCAGCGCATCCTGGATCTGCTCCAGGCAACGTTCGGTCTGGCTGACGATGAAGTGGCGCGGTTGGACCAGCAGGGGTAAACCGGGAGTCGTATGACCCCGCACGTCCCCTCTGGTTCGCGGCACTCCTTCCGTTTCGGCCTGCCGCCGTCCCTGGGCAGTGAGACGGCGCGCGAGCGCGCGGAACGGCTCGCGTCGTTCCTGCAGCGCGCGCTGGGCAAGCTGGTGGAGGTCAGCGTGGCCACCAGCTACGAGACCCTGGCCAAGGACCTCCTGTCCGGGCGCGCGGACGCGGCCTGGGCGCCGCCCTTCGTGTGCGCGCGCATGGAGGCCATGGGCGTGCGGGTGCTGGCGCGCGGTGTGCGCCGGGGCATGTCCAGCTACCGCTCCGCGCTGGTGGGG
>NZ_RAWL01001053.1:0-458 GCF_003668885.1 Corallococcus sp. AB049A
TCCCTTACGTCATAAATATACAAATAAATAACGAATATTAACTGAATTATAAACAAAATTGTGCGGACAGTTCATATGCGGATTTACCTTAAAAATGTAAACTTGGGTGGCGTTCTAACTCGTTTCATGAGAATTACAGTGAACAAAATATATACCGAATTTAGCTCATACGATACTTCATTAACCACTTTACATGTTTTTTAATTTACATTTAAATTACCTCAGTTTTTTACATACAAGTATCAGCAACCTAAACTTATCAATAAAATCCTTGATTCGGTAGTGACACGAAACAAGGGACACCCGGAAAATAAAATGTCTGCTATTTCGTGAGTCGATTTATTGCAGTTTTAAGGGATTTCTATGCTTACATTTGACCTTTTCTTATGTCAAATTAATTGCATAGAAACCCATACAAACACTGCCAAAAGTTTGATTCAAATGGACTTATCTTTGCC
>NZ_RAWL01001054.1:0-458 GCF_003668885.1 Corallococcus sp. AB049A
AATACGGTCAGATCGCGGCTTTTCGCTTCGTTACGGACCGCCTGAGAGACGCCGTGCGCGGAGAAGATCAGGATCGCACCGTCCGGCACTTCGCTGATCTGCTCGATAAAGATGGCACCGCGATCGCGCAGGCTGTCGACCACGTAGCGGTTATGCACCACTTCGTGACGCACATAAATCGGCGCGCCGTAAATCTCCAGCGCGTTTTCAACAATGCTGATAGCGCGGTCTACACCGGCGCAGAAGCCGCGCGGGTTAGCCAACAGGATCTGCATTTCAAGCCTCCAGTGCCGGATCGATTTCCAGCACTTCAACATCAAAATGAACGGTACGCCCGGCAAGCGGATGGTTGAAGTCAACGGTAATCGAGTCACCGTTGATTTCGCGGATCACGCCAGGCATTTCGCTGCCGTCCATAGCGGTAAAGAGCATAATTGCCCCGATCTCCGGTTCACCCG
>NZ_RAWL01001055.1:0-458 GCF_003668885.1 Corallococcus sp. AB049A
CTACCGGAATATACGCTACGATATACCATGTAAGACGTACCCAGCCTGTAAACCATGAAGGCGTTGGCTTAATCCAGTTGTCTAATGAAATACCTGCTATTAGAACAACAAAACTTGCAATAGCAGGTAACCAGGGTTTAAGGCCGTTGCCTTCTTCGTCACCATGGTTATGACCATCATCTTTGTTATGCAGCGAAACCACTTTGGCTTCATTCACTTTTTCGTCAAGGTCGCAGCAGGCTTCCTGCTCTGCAATTTTTGTTTCATCATGTTTATGTGCCATAAAACTTTATTTAATGTAAAAAAAATGTAACAATGCCAATTATAATTAATATCATTCCGGTAATCCGTTTTTCGTTGTGTTCAATAAATTGCGAATTCATCATCTGCACTCCTTTAAATGCAAGCATTACAAGAGTGATAATTCCAGTGATGCTGATTGCTGCATATACCATGGC
>NZ_RAWL01001056.1:0-458 GCF_003668885.1 Corallococcus sp. AB049A
TGATCAGAAGGATCAGGCTGCAACTGCCCCAGAAAGTGGCGGCAGTGTTTCGGTTCACGAAGGTTCCAGTGGCATACTGGAGATAGAATTCCTTCGGCCGCCACAGCAATGTGTCGGGGAGCAATAATTGCGAAAAAATTCCATGCAATGCATAACAAACGCCGGCAAAAGCCACCAGTTTGAGCAATCTTTGTGCCTGCCAGCCGTCGATTGCGAGCAGATAGGCACGGCTCAACCCGAGCGCGAACAGCAGGTAATATCCGAAACTCAACCAGGGCACCGATTGCGTCAACGAGACGCGATCGGGCACGTCGATACCTGTAAGCTCACGAAGGTTGCGCCACGAAGGATCCTGCAACGCGACGACGCGCGGGGACACCTGAAGCCAGACAATGAGCGCGATTGCCGCAATTGAAGCAAAGATCGGTAGCATAAACCATAAATCGGCTTTGCAGGCA
>NZ_RAWL01001057.1:0-458 GCF_003668885.1 Corallococcus sp. AB049A
GCGCATGGCCTGGCGCACGGCGATGCCGTCGCGCCCTTCCAGCATCGCGCGGTCGTCACCCGTCAGATCGAGACGGGCAGTCGCGGGATGCGCTATGGCAAGCGAAAGGCCATCGGCCTCGATGCTGTTTTCATCGATGCGAACATGGGCCGCGCGGGAAAAGCGGGCAAAATTTTCGACGTCGAGACGGACGACCGGCAGCGCCCGCTCGAACATTTCCGCCGCGACAAGTGCGCCCAAGGTCAGCACATCCTCCGCCTCGCAGAAAACGAGAACGGATGGCGCCCGGCCCGTTAGAATAAGGTCGAGCAGAACGCCAGACCCGGTGCACGAGCCCCGGCTGGTCGGCATGAAGAGCACGCCGCCGGTGAGACTGACGCCGTGCAGCGGGTGATGCACGTCGATCACCCTGCCGGTGGCGGGATCGACACCGCCCCAGAAACTCAGCGCTTCCGTCG
>NZ_RAWL01001058.1:0-457 GCF_003668885.1 Corallococcus sp. AB049A
CGCTTCAAGGATGCCAAGGGCGTGATCGGTACCGTCGGCGTCGACATGAACATCAACTCCACCTGGTTCGCCCGTGCTGACGCCCGCTACATGCGCGCCCGCCCGGACATCAAGGTCGGCGGCGAGAAGATCGGCGAAGCCAAGATGGATCCGTGGACCGTCGGCTTCGGCATCGGCGCCCGCTTCTGATCCAGGCAGCACCTGCTTCACTGATGCAACGCGACGGGCCCTTCGGGGCCCGTCGTCGTTTCCGTCACCCGCGTTCCGCGTGTAGAGCCGAGCCCATGCTCGGCTGCTTTTTTGTAGAGTCGAGCCAAGCCCCCTATCCCGAGTCGAGCGGCGGGCTCCGCGCGCATTGCGATGCGTTACGTTCAATGGCGCCCACGGTCAAGGGTGGCGCGGCTCGGCTCTACAGGCACAGGACGCGGAGACACGATGGACGACGTCGACCTGCTGG
>NZ_RAWL01001059.1:0-457 GCF_003668885.1 Corallococcus sp. AB049A
GCTATCAATTGATTACGATACCGGTTATGGCTCGGTATTATTTCGCCCGCAACGTTAACCGACGGCTGTTCATCGACGTCGGGGCCAGTTTTAATTTTCCGGTTGTGGTTTCGTATCGCTACCGTCTGAAGGGAATGATGTTTCAGGACAAGCTAACTCCGTTTGTGCAGCAACCGATTGTCTTTCTTGAGGTAGCGGGCGGGGCCACCGGGCGCGTGTTCGGAGGCAGATTGACCAAAGTCAATACCTTACTGGGTTCCCTGCTATTCGGTGGCTTTTTGTCCCTTAACTCATCCGTCCGAACGAACCGCAACAAACCCGTCACAACCGTAGGTTTTCTCACTAAATTTGTTTTCTAACCATGCAAATGCTCAGCCGCTTGTCGCCCAAAACGTCGAAACGAATGGGTATCATCCTGTTTGTTGTTTCGTGCCTTACGCTTGTCGCGGCCCTTACC
>NZ_RAWL01001060.1:0-457 GCF_003668885.1 Corallococcus sp. AB049A
CTGCTGGTCAAGAAGCATCACAATTAGCGTCACAATACGCTTTAGAAAAAGAAGATTACATTTTACCGGGATACAGAGATGTTCCTCAAATTATTTGGCATGGTTTACCATTAACTGAAGCTTTCTTATTCTCAAGAGGTCACTTCAAAGGAAATCAATTCCCTGAAGGCGTTAATGCATTGAGCCCACAAATTATTATCGGTGCACAATACATTCAAGCTGCTGGTGTTGCATTTGCACTTAAAAAACGTGGTAAAAATGCAGTTGCAATCACTTACACTGGTGACGGTGGTTCTTCACAAGGTGATTTCTACGAAGGTATTAACTTTGCAGCAGCTTATAAAGCACCTGCAATTTTCGTTATTCAAAACAATAACTATGCAATTTCAACACCAAGAAGCAAGCAAACTGCTGCTGAAACATTAGCTCAAAAAGCAATTGCTGTAGGTATTCCTGG
>NZ_RAWL01001061.1:0-456 GCF_003668885.1 Corallococcus sp. AB049A
AGGCAGCAGGGAAGGAATGGAGCAAGCTAAACACGCTTGCCGAACTGCAAGATTTGAATGAGTATCTCTGGGATAACTATGATGAGAGGCTAGCTATCGCTGAATACAAAAAACTTGTAGCGTGGATGCACGAGAAAGAAGAACTAGGCGAACGATCAAGAGAGCAAGCAATAGAGCCGAAAGAGCCAGATAAGCTAGAAACAATTGAACTAGCAGGCAAGACATGGAGCAAAGAAAACACCCTTGCCGAATTAAAAGAGCTAGGTCAGAGCGTCTGGAAAGACCGCAACAGCCAGAAAATGAGCAAAGATGATTACGAGAAACTTGTCGAATGGATTGAAGAAAAGGAGCAATTCGGAGACAAGCCGCCGACAAAGCCCAAAGAGAAAGAACCTCAAATCCCAGGTAAGACAGGCGAAACCAAGGACCAACATACACCGCCGGCAGAGAAAGAAA
>NZ_RAWL01000106.1:0-22285 GCF_003668885.1 Corallococcus sp. AB049A
GCCCCGGTCCGTCCGCGCGAGGAGGCGCAGGAGGAGGAGCAGGAGGCGCGCGCCACGCCGCCCGCGCCCGCGGCGTCCTCGGGAGAGAGCGACTGGGGCGCCCAGTTCGGCCTGGATGAAGCCCCCCCGAGCCCCCGCGCGGGCACGCCAGCCCAGGCGGCCGCGAAGCCTCCGGACGACGACCTGCTTTTCGCCGAGGACGAGGGGCCACCTGGCGCGAGTGCGTACCAGGACGAGGACGCGGAGCTCGCCGCGACCACGGACGCGGACACCTCCGGGGCCGACGTCGAGGTCGCCGACGAGCTGCCCCCCACGCCGGTTTCGGAGGAGATTGAGGTCTCCGAGGAGCCGCCCGTCCTCGCGTCCCAACTGGAGTCCGGGCCCGGCGCCGCCTTCGATGAGACCTTCGCCGCGCTGGCCACGAGCGAGCCGGCCGCCGCCGCCGAGCCGGCTCGGGCGCCCCGGCCCTCCACGCCGGACGCCGGACCGGGCGTGAACCCGCCCGTGCTCACCGAGTGGGTGCCCACGCTGGCGCTGCCCAATGCAACGCCGGGCCAGTCCTTCACGCAGGGCCCGGCGGGCCTGACGGTCGCGGTGGACGGAGAGCTGCTCACGCGCCTGGAGGGGCTGTCCGCCGTGCGCGGGCAGGTCACCTTCGAGCCGGAGATGAAGCGCTTCCGGGGCCGGGCCACGGACAAGCCCTTTGGCGAGGGCGACGGGGCCATGGTGCGCGCCCGGGGGCAGGGCACGCTACACCTGGAGCCCGTGTCCGGGCGTCAGTGGGTGGCGGTGTCGCTGGACGACGAGTCCGTCTACCTGCGCGACCCGTGCGTCTTCGCCTTCGAGGAGCCCGTCGTCTTCGAGAACGGCCGCGTGCCGTCGGACCTGGCCCAGGACCTGGACCTGGTGCACCTGCGCGGGCAGGGGCGGGTGCTGCTCAGCCTGACGGGGCCGCTGCGCTCGGTGCCGGTGGCCATGGACCAGCCGGTGTCGGTGCCGCTGACGCACCTGGTGGGCTGGGTGGGCAACCTCACCCCCCGCGTGGTGCCGCTGGTGACGTCCGCTGGCGGGGCGACACTGAAGGCCGCGGTGGAGCTGGGCGGTGAAGGATTTGCCCTCATCGCACCCGGGGTCCGGTAGAACGCGCGCCCATGGCCACCGAGCGAGCCCTCAGGAAGCAGCGCAAGCGCGAGGAGCGGGCCCGCCGCCGCGCGTCCCGCCGTCCCAGCATCCTGGTGCAGGAGTTCTGGAACCTGCCCAACATGCTGACGTTGGGGCGCATCCTCCTCATCCCCGTGTTCGTCTGGCTCACCTACGACGCGGACCCGCTGCACTCGCTCTTGGCCGCCCTGGTGTTCGCGGTGGCCGCCATCACCGACGTCATCGACGGCTACCTTGCCCGCCGCTGGAACCTCATCACCGTGGTGGGCAAGTTCATGGATCCGCTGGCGGACAAGCTCATCGCCATGGCAGCCCTGGTGATGATGGTCCGCCTGGGCCGCATCGCCGCGTGGGTCGTCATCGTGCTGCTGGCCCGCGAGTTCATCGTCACCGGCCTGCGGACCATCGCCGCCAGCGAGGGCATGGTCATCGCCGCGGGGCAGGAGGGGAAGTGGAAGACGTCCCTCCAGCTGGTGGGGATCATCTCCCTGTGCGTCCACTACGTGCACCCGCTGGACCTGGGCTTCCGCACCGTCACCGTGGACTACAACCAGGTGGGCAAGGTGCTGGTGTACCTGTCTGGCGCCTTCTCCGTGTGGAGCGCGGTCGTGTACTTCCGTGCGTTCCTCGGCATGCTCGCCCGGCGGGGTGGGGCGGATCCGGATGCGAAAAGTGTTTGACGTGTCTGGGAGGCCTCTGTATATCCCGCCCCACTTCCGGGGCGGCACTGACCGGGCAGCACGCGGTACCTGATGCGGGAATAGCTCAGCGGTAGAGCATCGCCTTGCCAAGGCGAGGGTCGAGGGTTCAAATCCCTTTTCCCGCTCCAATCGAAGCACGCAGCACCGCAGTACCTGATGCGGGAATAGCTCAGCGGTAGAGCATCGCCTTGCCAAGGCGAGGGTCGAGGGTTCAAATCCCTTTTCCCGCTCCAATCGAAGGCCCTCTGGGAAACCAGGGGGCCTTTTTCTTTCTCCAGGCTCCAGGGCGTGCCCGTGGTCAGGGCACCTCACGGCAGGCGGGCGCGCGAGGGGCTGGCGGCCCGCTGTTCCCGAGCGTTCGCCACCGGCGGACCCTTTGCGGTATGGATACCGGCGCATGATTCGTAACTTCCGGGAACTCTATTCGTACCGGGGGCTCCTCCTCAGCCTGGTGCAGCGCGAGCTGAAGGCGCGCTATCGCGGCTCGGTGCTGGGCTTCTTCTGGACGTTCCTGAACCCCACCCTGCACATGCTGGTGTACGCGCTGCTGTTCGGCGTGTTCATGAAGAACCAGATCACCAACTACGCCTACTTCATGTTCGTGGGCCTGTTGCCGTGGATCTGGTTCTCCACGTCGGTGTCGGCGGGGGCCAGCGCCATCAGCGACCGGCGCGACCTGCTCACCAAGGTGCGCTTCCCGGCCCAGGTGCTGCCGGCCACGGTGGTGGCCACGAACTTCTGCAACTTCGTCTTCTCACTGCCCCTGATGGTGGCGCTGGGGCTGCTCTTTGGCGTGGTGCCGTCCTGGCACGTGGCGCTGTTCCCGGTCGTGGTGCTGGTGCAGATGTGCTTCACCTTCGCCATGGTGTACGCGGTCAGCGCGTTCAACGTGACGTTCCGGGACCTGCAGCACATCGTGATGAACCTGATGACGCTGTGGTTCTTCATGACGCCGGTGCTCTACCGGCTGTCCACCATCCCGGAGGAGTACCGGCGCGTGCTGCAGGTGCTCAATCCGATGTCCATCCTCATCACCTCGTACCAGGCCATCTTCTACGAGCACCAGTTGCCGGACCCGGTGCCGCTCGTGTCGCTCCTGGGCGTCTCGCTCGTGCTGCTGTGGGGGTCCACGCAGATCTTCGAGAGCCGCCGCGAGGAGTTCGCGGAGTCCATCTAGATGGTCCAGTCACCGACCGAGGACGCCATCGTCATCCAGGACGTGGTGAAGAGCTTCCGGAAGAAGACCATCCGGGGCGAGTACACCACGTTCAAGTCGGAGCTCGTGCGCTGGCTGCGCGGACAGCGCAACGCGGCCGCCCAGGGCAACCGCTTCATTGAATCCCTGCGTGGCGTGAACCTGCGCATCCCCAAGGGCCAGACGGTGGCCATCCTGGGGCGCAACGGCTCCGGCAAGAGCACGCTGCTCAAGCTGATCACGGGCATCTACACGCCCACGTCCGGCAGCATCCAGGTGAACGGGCGCATCTCCGCGCTGCTGGACCTGGGCGCGGGCTTCCACCCGGACTTCTCCGGCCGGGAGAACATCCTCATCAACGGCATCATCCTCGGCATGTCGCGGGCCGAGGTGCGCGCGAAGATGGACGACATCATCGCGTTCAGCGAGCTGGGGGAGTTCATCGACGAGCCGGTGCGCACGTACTCCAGCGGCATGTACATGCGCCTGGCGTTCTCCGTGGCCACGCACGTGGACCCGGACATCCTCATCATCGATGAGATCCTCGCCGTCGGCGACGAGCACTTCAGCAAGAAGAGCCTCGCGAAGATGACGGAGTTCAAGCGGCTGGGGAAGACCATCGTCCTCGTCACGCACGACATGTCCACCGTGGAGCGCTGGTGTGATCAGGCGGCGTGGCTGGACGGCGGGCGGATCCGCCGCGTGGGCACCCCGTCGGAGATCGCCGCGGAGTACCGCCAGGCGGTGTCGCTCGCGGAGGCGCGCTCCACGGTGTTCACGCCTCCGGCGCTGACCGAAGGGGGCGGAGCGCTCCCCTCGCTGCCGGAGGGCCCGGTGGTGCGGGACGAGCCTCCCGCGTCGCCGCCGGTGGCCGTCTCGAAGGTGGGGCTGGTGGGGCCGCGCGGTGAGGAGCTGGGGCTCCTCACCTCGGAGACGCAGGCGGAGGTCTGCATCGACTACGTGGCGCGCGAGTCGGTGGAGGACGTGGAGTTCGTCCTCACGCTGTCCACCGCGGACGGAGCGGTGCTGTACGTGACGAGCACCCGGTCGGACCGGGTGCCGCTGCCTTCGCCGCTGCCGCCGCAGGGACGGCTGCGCTTCCTGCTTCCCCGGGTGGGACTGTTGGGAGGCTCCTACGTGCTGAGCGTGGAGCTGAAGACGGGCAACAACGCGAACCCGGAGCCGGGCCGGGAAGCGCGCTGCACCTTCTCCGTGAGCACGGAGCACGATGACCGGGGAGTCTTCCGGCCGGAGCACACCTGGGTGGTGGAGGAGGCTCCGGCCGCTCCCGTCCAGGCGGTCTCCGTGTCCAAGCATGCAGCGGCCTCCTGAGGGGGAGGAGGCCCACCCGCGTGCCGCGGCCCGGGGCCTTGAAGAAGGGGAGGCGCCTGGGAAGTGAGTACCTTGTTCCACACCATGCCCGAGGGGGGGCAGACAGCTTCGTCCGCCGGTGAGCTCGCCGAGCGCATCGCGGCCCTGCGCGCGGAGCCTTCATCGGGCGATGCGCGGGAGCTCGCGGCGCTGACGGAGCAGCTGCGAAGGCGGGTGCCCCCGGCCAGCACGCCGCTGTCGCCGTTGCTGGCCGCGGCCCGGCTCGCCGTCCCGTTCGACTTCTCCGTGCCGCCCTCGCACCGCTCCGCGGGAGGGCAGTGGGTGACGGCCGCCAAGCGCGCCTTCGTGCTGGGGCTGCGCCCGCTCCACGTCGAGCTCCTGAAGCCCCAGGCCGCCTTCAACCAGCGCGTGCTGCGCGTGCTGGAGCGCCTGGAGGCCCGGCGCGACCAGGGCACCCGCGAGGACCTGACGGACTGGGTCCGTGAGCAGCTGGACGCGCGAGGCTCGGCGAAGGGGCGCGAACCAAGAAGCTTCGCTCCGGTGGACCTGGCCTGGAAGCTGGCGTGGCGCGCGTGGCGCAAGGCGATGCGGCCCGTGCTGGAGCCGCTGCTCGCGCGCCAGGCGGAGTGGAACGCGCTGATGCGGGAGACGCTGTTGAGCGTCGCCGCCGTGCCAGGGGCCGGGACACCGGCTCCGCTGGAGGCCACGCACCGGGTGGCGCGGCTGGTGTCGCTGGCGTCTCCGTGGGAGCGGCCGGGGCTGCCCCGGGGCGTCCGGGCCTCCGCGCCGCTGTGGCGCGAGGTGCTGCGCCGGCAGTCCCGCTTCAACGGCGAGGCGGTGGTGGCGCTGGCCGCCATCCTCGGCGTGCGCACGCCGCCTCCTCCCGTGCCCGCGCTGGAGGACTTCCACCACTGGTGCACGCTGCGCGAGGCCGCGGACATCACGGCCGCTCGCGAGTCCGTGGCGCGGCTGCCGCGCCGTCCCCGGCTGTCGCTGCTGGTGGCCACCGCGGGGGCCTGCCCCTCGCACCTGCGCGAATGCCTCGCGTCCGTGGAGGCCCAGCTCTATCCGGAGTGGGAGCTGGTGCTCGTGGGGCCGGAGGACGGTCCCGCGCTGCCGGAGCCGTGGGGCTCGTCGCGCCGCCAGCCGCGCATCCGCCGGGTGACGCTCAGCGGGCCCACGGACCTCGCCCGCGCGCTGCGCGTGGGCCTGCAGGCCGCGAGCGGTGACTTCGTGGGCGTGCTGGGCGCGGAGGACACGCTCGCGCCCCATGCGCTGGCGGAGGTGGCGCGCGTGCTGGGCGCGGACCCCGGCCTGGACGTCGTCTACGCCGACGAGGACCGGCTGGACACGCGCGGGCGCCGCACCCATCCGTTCTTCAAGCCGGACTGGTCTCCGGACCTGCTCCGCTCCGTGGACTACCTGGGGCGCGGCGTGATGGTGCGCCGCGCGCTGGTGGAGTCCGTGGGCGGCTTCCGCGAGGGCTTCCCGGGCGCGGAGGAGTACGACCTCTTCCTGCGCGTCAGCGAGGCGTCGGAGCGCATCGGCCACGTGCCGCACCTGCTCTACCACCGGCGCACCGGCGTCACGGGGCAGGTGTCCCAGGAGGGCCGCCGCGCGCTCGCCGAGCACCTGGCCCGCCGGGGCGAGGACGCCGAGGTGACGGTGCCGGGGCCGGGCCGCTACCGCGTGCGCTACGCCGTCCGGGGCACCCCGAAGGTGTCCATCATCGTCCCGTTCAAGGACCGGCCGGACCTGCTCAAGACGCTCACGGACACGCTGCTCACGCGCACCACGTACCCGCACTACGAGCTGGTGCTCGTGTCCAACAACAGCGTCCGCCCGGAGACCTTCGCGCTGCTGGACACGCTCGATGATCCGCGCGTGGTGAAGCGCACCTGGGACTTCCCCTTCAACTACCCGGCCATCAACAACTGGGCGGCGGGGCAGGCCACGGGCGAGCTGCTGCTCTTCCTCAACAACGACATGGAAGTGGTGGACCCGGGCTGGCTCACGGAGCTGGTGTCCCACGCGCAGCGCCCGGAGGTGGGCGCGGTGGGCGCGAAGCTCCTCTTCCCGGAAGGCACCGTGCAGCACGCGGGCATCGTCGTGGGGATGACGGGCATGGCGGGCCACCCCTTCTGGCGCCTGCCGGACGGGCCCATCGTCACGCCCTTCGGCCACACGGAGTGGGTGCGCAACTGGCTGTCCGTCACCAGCGCGTGCGTGATGATCCGCCGGCCCCTCTTCGACGCGCTGGGCGGCTTCGACGAGCGCTTCCTGCTGTGCGGCAGCGACGTGGACCTGGGCCTGCGGCTGCACACCCGGGGCCTGCGCGTGGTGTGCACGCCCTTCGCGCGCGTGGTGCACCACGAGTCCGCCAGCCGCCGCACGGACGCCATCCCGGAGCCGGACTACTGGCGCTCCTTCACGTCGTACCGGCCGTGGCTGTTGAAGGGCGACCCCTACTACAACCCCAACCTCACGCTCCTGTCGGGGGACTGCGACCTGCGCCGTCACCCGGAGGACGGCGAGGCGCTGGCGGTGCGCACGCTGGCCCATGAAGTGCCCAGCGCGCGCCGCCCGCCAGCGTGACGGCTAGCGGATGGCCCGCCAGGTGAACCAGGCGTCGTAGGCCAGGTTCGCCAGCGGCACGCCGCTGCGGCGCACCACGGAGTCGCGCCAGGGGTTCGTCTCGAAGGCCTTCCAGGCCTCTTTGATCGCCCCCTTCACCGAGCCCACCTGCGCGAGCTTCTTCAGCTCCAGCTTCAGGCCGAAGGTGGTGACCTCGTGCACGCCGAAGCTCTCCACGTGCGAGTACTTGAGGAACTCGCGCGCCTCCTGCTCCGTGGGGTAGCGCGTGTAGCGCAAGAGCTCCTGGAGCGTGCCGGGCTGCAGCTCCTCCGCGGTGAAGCGCAGCAGCGGAGACAGGCGCGCGAAGTCCCGCGCGTAGTCGTACATGCCCTCCTGCACGCGGCGGAAGAAGCGGGCGCTGTTGTCCTTCTCCTGGTCGTGATGCAGCAGCTCCGGCATGGGCAGGTGCGGCGCCCAGGGGTTCTGCCCATAGCGCACCGTGCTGCCGTGGTTCGCCGTGGTGATCATCTCGAAGATGGCGGTGTTGCGCAGGAAGTCCGCCTCTTCCAGATCGTTGCGCCGCAGGTCCGCCAGGTAGCCGTACTTGAAGGAGTTCTTCGGCTGGGGCTGCCCGTCCGGGACGTAGGCCAGATAGAAGCCGTGCAGCTCCGGGAAGCGCGCGTCGTGCTCGAAGGCGCGCATCAGGTTGTCCTGCATGCTGCCCTTCCACCCGATGTCCACGAGCGCCGTGCGCTTCAGGCCCATCATCCCGCGGTACTCCAGGTAGCGGGACAGCCGGGCGCGCGCCTCGTCGCGGCGCTGGTGGAAGGCCACGCGCACGCGGCGCGACGCGAGGAAGCGCTGGAAGGCGGCGTCCTTCGTGGGCTCCACGATGGGGCGGTCCGGGTCGGTGAGGCCGCACTCGGCGGCCAGCCGGATGAACTCGTCCTGGGGCAGCGACAGGTTCTTGAGCAGGCCGCGCAGCGACTGGCGGCTGTACTGGCGCCAGAAGCGGTGCACCTCCTCCCAGCTCAGCTCGCGCATGGAGGCGAGGATGGTGGAGGCCCGGCTGACGAACAGGTAGTGCGCCTGCGGCATCCGGGGGAACAACCCGGAGTCCTTCAGGAGGGCGAAGACCTTGAGCAGCGTCAGGCCCTCACGCGCCAGGAAGTAGACGTGGTCGATGCCCAGCTTCTCCGAGCGCTCGATGACGTCCACCACGAAGGCGACGATGCCCGGCGCCAGCGTGCGGCCCAGCTGGTAGCTGGGGTCGTCGTCCGGCGCGCGGACGTGCTGGGCCTCGTTGCCCAGCACCACGTCCACGTAGTGCGCGGCCCAGTACGGGTTCTGCTCCACGGCCTTCTGCGCGGACTCCAGCCGGCGGCGGCGCTGCTTCTCGTCCGGGTCGTCGATGCGCAGGGTGGGGATGCCCAGCCGGCGCGGCTGCACGTTGTCCGCGTTCTCGTCGTCGCCCACGAAGAAGAGCTGCTCGGGCTTGAGCCCTTCGCGCTCCAGCACGCGCGGGAAGAGCCGGCCGGACGCCTTGCGCAGCCCCTCGTCGATGGAGACGTAGCCCGCGTCGAAGTACTGCTCCAGCCCGCAGTGCCGCAGCAGCTCGCGCAACAGCGGCTGCGACAGGTACATGTCGCTCACGAAGATGAGCCGCTTGCCCTGGGCCTTCAGCGCGGACAGCACCTCGTGGATGCCCGGCGCGGGGCGCAGCGCCCGCTTCTCCAGCTCAATCTCCAGCGCGCGCAGCTCCTGGGCCATGCGCGAGCGCAGCGGCTCACGCGGCACCCAGCTGCCCGCCCAGCGCTGGACCAGCTCCTCGAAGTCCACTTCGTTGTCGCGGCCCTGGGCCACCTGCTCCCCGGCGATCTCCATCTCCAGGGCGAAGCGGCGCTGACGCACCTGCGCCACCGTGGGCATCGCCTTGGGGTGCACCAGCGCCTTGAGGCGCGAGTGGAAGGCGCGCGCCACGGCCGTCTTGAGCCACTCGCCCTCCACGCTGCGCACCACCAGCGTGTTGAAGACGTCGAAGCCCACCACGTCGTAGCCCGCCGTCGCCGTGAGCAGCCGCTCGCGCAGCGTGGAGAAGGGCGAGGATTCGATGGGCGGCGCCTCGTCCGCGCGGAACAGGCGCGAGGCCTGGGACAGGCCCTCCACCACGTTCAGCGGCAGGGCCTCCGACGCGATGACGGACATGCGCTCGCCGGGCGTCGCGCGGGGGTGCTTCGTGGCGGCGGGGGCGCCCTTCTGCGTCAGGTACAGGTCGCGCGCGGTCTCCACCGCCCAGCGCTGAAGGGCGGGAAGCAGCGCGGCCGCTGCGGGTTCACGGCGGGCTGTCATCTGCTTCCGGTGTCCTTGGCTCTAGTGGGTGACGGCCGCGCGGGCGCGGGTGAGACGCTGGACCTTCTCCGCGCCCAGGGCTTCCGGGACGGAGGCCTCCACGGCGACGGGCACGGCCACCGGGGGACGCGTGGGGGCGAGCGACGCCAGGTGCGCCACGGGGTCCGCGAACAGGTAGGCGTCGTGCAGCACGCGCTGGAAGCACGCCGAGGCGTCGAAGGCCTCGCGCATCTTCTGCCACGCGCGGATGCGCACCGCGCGGAAGGACACCGGCATGCGGAAGACCTCGTCCAGCGAGCGCCCCCACTGCCCATCCGGCCGGTAGAGGAACTCGTCCTCCGGCTCGATGTTCCAGTCGCCGGGGAACACCGTGTCCGCGACGACGAGCAGGCCGTGCGCCATGGCCAGGAGCGGCAGCGGATCAAAGCGGCCCATCAGGTCGCGCGACGCGTAGACGAGCGTCCCGGCCTTCTCCAGCGCCTGCGTCACTTCCTCGGGCGTGGCGTGCGACGACAGCACGTCCACCGGCCCCAGCTTGCGCAAGAGCTCCAGCGCCTCCGGAGAAGGGCTGGCCCAGTCCGGCACCAGCATCCGCCGGAGGTCCAGCCGCGGGCCCGAGGGGCAGCGCGCGGTGTCCACCGGCAGGGGCAGCGTCTGGAGCAGCGGCAGCCGCGACAGCTCCGGCGACGCGGGCGTCTCCAGATAGGTCAGCCAGCGGAAGCCCTTCGCGTCCGGGCCGGACAGGCGCGCGAGCTTCTGCGCCTCCTCCGTGCTGAACAGCGGCGCGGGGATGATGCCCACGCTCATGGTGCCGGGCAGGCGCGCGGCCTGCTCCGGCGTGAGGTCCTGCGGGCGGAACACGAGCGTCGCGTTCGCGCCCCAGGCCCGCGCCTCGTCGAGCGCGGGCTCCCACTGGCCGGCCGTCACCGGGAAGAAGCGCACCTGGGCCCACGCCGCCTGGACGGGCACGTGCGGCTCGAAGGCCGGCTCGCCCACGAAGGCGACGCGCTGGAGGGTGGGGGAGGGCGGATGGATTCTCATGACAGGACTCGCGTGAGCCGCGCGCGCAGCGACTTCTTCAAATCGTCCGACACCAGCTTCTGCAGCGCGCGGACGGGGCGGGACTTCTTGAACTGGCGGTAGCGCTCCAGCAACACCTGCTCGCCGGGGCCCACGTACGGGTGCAGCGGCGAGCTTCCACCGCGCTCCGCGCGCCAGACGTCATCCAGCCAGTGGCCGTGCATGGAGGACATCGCGGCCAGCGCGGGGCGCAGGTGCGAATTCGTCCAGCCCTCCGTGTGAAGCGCCTCCAGCCCGGTGGCCACCTGGCGCGTGCTGGACTCCCAGTCCGTGAACGCCTTCGCGGTGGCGAGCGCGTTCGCGCGCAGGTGCGCGAGGTACGCGGGCTGCGTGCTCAGCAGGCGCAGGAACTGGACGATCTGCCGGTGGTTGTACGGCTCCACCATCAGCGAGTTCTGCCCGTGCACCATGTACTCGTCGGTGCCGGTGACCGTGTACGTGATGGCGGTGCCGCCCTGGGAGAACATCTCCAGCGGCGGGCCGAACATGCCCTCC
This sequence comes from Corallococcus sp. AB049A, assembly GCF_003668885.1. Lineage (NCBI taxonomy): Bacteria > Pseudomonadati > Myxococcota > Myxococcia > Myxococcales > Myxococcaceae > Corallococcus > Corallococcus sp. AB049A. The sequence continues at coordinate 10,888 of NZ_RAWL01000106.1, forward strand.
ACCCGGGACAGCTTCAGCAGCACGTCGTACTGGCCGTAGACCTGGTGCACCTGGTTGATGGGGATGCGCTCGTGCACCTGCACCGGCTGCCCGCCCACGGTGGGCTTCTGCCCGCCGGAGGACGACGCCAGCCACCCCGTCTCGAACTGGACGCCTTCCTTCGCGGCCAGCTCCAGCACCTCGAAGGTCTCCGGCACGCCCTTGAAGCCCACGCCCCACGGGCCCTCCACCAGCACGCGCAGCTTGCCGTCGCGCTTCGGCGGCGCCTGCACGCAGGGGAAGTGCTCCCGCGACAGGCCGTTCTGCACGTACAGCGTGCGCCCTTCGGGCTGCAGCGTCTGGATGAACTCCACCAGCCACTTCGCCTCGGTGACGAACAGCAGCGGCAGCGAGTACGTCTGACGGTTGAGCAGCTTGTAGTGGCGCTCCGCGTGGAAGCGCGACTCCAGGCTCTGGTTCAGGTAGCCGTAGACCCGGGCGTTGACGCGCCACAGGTCGTAGAAGGTGATCCACCAGGTGGCCAGCGCGAAGTCGAAGGACTCGCCCTCGGCCTCCGCCACGGAGCGGCGCGGCAGGTCCGCGAGCCGCGGGTGCCACAGCGGATACGTCAGCTTGACGGGGCCCGGGGTGATGAGGACCGCCTCATGGCCAAGGTCCTGCAGCCGAGAGGCGTACTCCAGGATGACGTTGGACCCACCGGAGATATTGGCGATGTCCCCAACGAGGAACCCGATCTTCATGCCTTGGCAACTCGCGTCGTGGGCTGGATGCGGCCCGGAGGAAACGATTCGCCGCCGCCGTTGATTCTCCCCGTGGCATCCCCCTCAGGATCTAGCGAGGCAGGCGAAGCGAAGGGCCGATGTAGCGCGGAGCCGGTTCCTGCGTCAACGTCCGGCCGGGCCGCCGTCCGTCGAGCAGGCGGCCATCCGCTCAGCGCGAGGATGGGCCCGGCGGATCCTTCTCCAACTGCTTCAATCGCGCATCCAGCTCACGCCGCCACAGGGCCTGGGTGCGGGCGTGTTCGCGCTGGTTCTCGATGACGACGGTGAGCGCGTCCAGGATGGCTTCGTTGAAGTGCACCTGGCGGCGCAGCACCTCGTTGATGAACGGCTGGAACGCGCCGCGGAACGTCCGCTTGGCGAACACCAGCACCGGTCCGACGAGGGGGCGATGCGACGTCGCGGGCTCCACGTAGCGCACGTCCGCCTTGGCGCGCGCCTCCAGGAGCAGCGCCGGCCACTGGCCCGCGACCGGGGCGCGCAGGGACGCGGCGAGAGTACGGCGCAGCTGGTCGCGCGCGGCGGCGGACGGCTCGGGGAGCCGCTCGGTGGCGGCGGCCACGGCCTGGGCGGTGGGCTCGGCCGTGAGCAGGTCAGCGGCGTGCATGGCGGGCTCCTCGTTTCGATGACAGGCCCTGGACCAGGGTGTTGGCCACCGCGTCCAGGTCCGAACGGTCCAGCTCCAGGAGCTGCGCCCCCAGGTGGTGCCGCGCCGCTTCCGTCGCCGCCTCGTCGGTCACGGTGGCCGCGTCGCGGACACCCCAGCCGCGGCGGCCCACGGCCCCCAAGAGCGCCTGCGACACGCCGGAGTCCGTGCCCAGCAGCACCACCTTCCCCGACGAGGCCCGGACCGCCGTTTCCAGGGACGATGAACCGGGCAGCGGCTCCGGCGCCGGGCCGACCGGCTGGTCTGGAGTGAAATGCCAGACAGAGGCGCCCTCGCTCGTCCGTGGGCCGAGCGAGAGGACAGGCTCCTCGCCGCGCCCCCGGAGGGCGAGGATGCGGGAGTCGGGGAGGCGGCGGTGCAGCTCGCGCGCGAGCCGCGACATGGGCGCGTCCGGCCGGGAGGTGAAGCCGGGACACACGAGCTCGATGGCGGGCGCCTCGGATGGGGTGGGGGTGGCGGCCGGGCCTGCGTCGCGGGCTCCCATCCAGCGCAGGAGCGTGTTGCGCACCTGGGTGGCCACGGCCTGCTGGGACAGCGCGGCCACGCGGGCGCGCTGCGCGGCCAGGACCTGCTGGCGCAGCGTGGAGTCGCGCTCCAGCACCGCGAGCAGCTGGGCCACGTCCATGGGCTCGCGCGAGAAGGTGGTGAGGCCCGCGCCGCCCATCGTCTCCGGGACGGCCGCGGCGCCGTACGCGACGACGGGGACGTCCCGGTACATGGCCTCCAGCAGCGGCACGCCGAAGCCCTCGTGCCGGCTCATGGACAGGTACGCGGTGGCGGACGCGAAGCAGGCGGACAGCTGCGCGGCGTTGACGCGGCCCAGGAACTGGATGCGCTCCGGGCCGAGCAGGTCCTTGAGGCCGTGCAGGAAGCTGCCGTAGGGCCCGTCGCGGTGGATGTTGCCGGCGATGAGCAGGCGGCTCCTGGGCTGATACAGCCGCTGGTACGCGGTGAAGACGCGCAGCACGTCGTCCACGTACTTGCTGGGCACCGCGCGGCCCACGAAGAGGATGTTGGAGCAGCCGTCGTCCAGCTCCGCCATCAGCGAGGGGTCCGGCGGCGTGTCGAACGCGTTCCAGTCGATGGCGAAGGGCAGCACGTCCACGCGCGGGTAGCCCGCGGCGGCCAGCTCCTCCGCGCTGAAGCGCGAATAGGCGAAGGCGCCGTCCACGTGCGGGCGCAGCGCGAGCAGCTCCACGCGGGCGGTGTCGCACGACAGCGCGGCGCCCCGGTCGTAGCCCTCGAAGAGCCGGGCGGGGGTGATGTTGTGGTAGACGAGCAGCTTGCGGCCGCGCGACCGGGCGATGAGCGGCACCTGCCTCGATTCGAAGCTGTGGTGCACGAGCAGCACGGAGTCGCGGGTGGCCTCGCGCGGGTAGCTCTTCGCGGGGCGCACCTGGTCGCGACAGGCGTCGTCCCAGCTGTCCGCGTAGATTTCGGAGGTGTGGCCCCAGGAGCGCAGCAGGCTCTGGAGGTAGCGCACCTGGTTGCCAATCGCGTCACCCCAGGCCAGGCGGGTGACCAGCTGGTGGATGTGCAAGGGTCCGCCCGGGCCATGAGGAGGTCGCGGTGACACGCGCGCGTTCCCTTACAACCGTCCAGCCTGCCCTTACAAGGGTGCCGGACGCGCCTTGACGGAGAGGCGTGCGCACAGTAGCCAGGGCGGCCCACGCGTCCCCGAGGTTGGGTCCATGTCAACGAACGTCCTGGTCACGGGAGGGTGCGGCTTCATCGGGTCCAACCTGGTCCGCTACCTGCTCCGCGAGCGGCCGGACTGGAAGGTCGTCAACCTGGACCGGCTCACCTACGCCGGCAACCTGGAGAACCTCGCCGGTCTGGAGGATGAGTCCCGCCACGTCTTCGTGCACGGGGACATCAGCGACCGGGCCTGCGTGGACCGGGTGCTCCGCGAGCACGCCATCGACGCCGTCCTCCACCTGGCCGCGGAGAGCCACGTGGACCGCTCCATCGAAGGGCCGGCTGTCTTCGTCACCACCAACGTCCTGGGCACGCAGCACCTGCTGGAGGCCTGCCGCGCGCACGGCGTGCGCCGCTTCGTGCAGTGCTCCACCGACGAGGTGTACGGCTCGCTGGGGCCGTCCGGGGCCTTCACGGAAACGTCGCCGCTCCAGCCCTCCAGCCCCTATTCGGCGTCCAAGACGGGCGCGGACCTGCTGGCGCTGGCGTACCACCACACGTACGGCCTGGATGTGGTGGTGACCCGCTGCTCGAACAACTACGGGCGCTATCAGTTCCCGGAGAAGCTCATCCCGAGGATGGTGGTGAACGCGCTCCGCGACCAGCGGCTGCCCGTCTACGGCGACGGCCAGCACGTGCGCGACTGGCTGCACGTGGAAGACCACTGCCAGGGATTGCTCCTGGCGCTGGAGCGGGGCCGCGCGGGGCAGGTCTACAACCTGGGCGGCGGCGCGGAGCGCAAGAACCTGGACCTGGTGAAGGGCATCCTCGCGGCGCTGGGCAAGCCGGAGTCGCTGATTGAATTCGTCACGGACCGGCCAGGCCATGACCGCCGCTACGCCATCGACGCGGCGAAGAGCCGGCGCGAGCTGGGGTGGGCGCCCACGCATTCCTTTGAAGAAGGGCTGGCGGACACGGTGCGCTGGTACGTGGAGCACCCGGTGTGGTGGGAGCGCGTGCTGAGCGGGGCGTACCGGAGCACGGTGACGCTGGCGCGCCGGGGGCACGGGGCATGAGCCGCTTCGTCGTCACGGGAGCCAACGGGCTGGTGGGCCGCCGGGCGTGCGCGCTGCTGGCGGCGCGGGGCCACACCGTCGTGGGGCTGGGCAAGGGCGTGCGCCGCGCGGCGGGGGCGTTCGACTACGAGACGCTGGACCTCACGCACGAGGCGGAAGTGGCGCCCGCGCTGGGCCGGCTGTCGCCGGAGGTCGTCCTGCACTGCGCGTCCATGACGGAGGTGGACGCCTGCGAGAAGGCGCCTGACGCCGCGTACGCCGCGAACGTCACCGCCACGGCGGCGGTGGCGCGCTGGACGCGCGAGGCCGACGCGCACCTGGTGCACGTGTCCACGGACTACGTCTTCGACGGTGACGCGGGCCCGTATGCCGAGGACGCGGTGCCGAACCCTCGCGGCGTCTACGCGATGACGAAGCACATGGGCGAACAGGCCGCGCGCGTGCTCGCACCTGGATGCGCCATCGCGCGCACGGCGGTGGTGTACGGCTGGCCTCCGGTGGAGGGCCGGCTCAACTTCGGCGCGTGGCTGGTGAAGACGCTGTCGGCGGGGCAGCCGGTGAAGCTCTTCGAGGACCAGGTGGTGTCCCCGAGCTTCGCGGACAACGTGGCCGCGATGCTGGTGGAGCTGGGCGAGCGGCGGCTGGGCGGGACGTGGAACACCTGCGGCGGCACGGTGCTGGACCGCGTGGCCTTTGGCCGCGCGCTGTGTGACGTGTTCGGCTTCGACGCGGGGCTGGTCGTGCCCACGCGGATGGCGGACCTGAAGCTGTCGGCGCCCCGGCCGCTGAAGAGCGGGCTTGTGACGGACAAGGCGCGGGAGCAGTTGTCGCAGAAGCCGCTGGCGCTGACGGAGTCGCTGAAGCGCTTCCACGCGAGCTGGCTCGCGGCCCGGGCCGGGGAGGCGGGATGAAGGGAATCATCCTCGCGGGAGGCTCGGGGACGCGCCTGTATCCGCTGACGCTCGTGGTGAGCAAGCAGCTGCTCCCCGTCTACGACAAGCCGATGATCTACTACCCGCTCACCACGCTGATGCTGGCGGGGATCCGCGAGGTGTTGATCATCTCCACGCCGCAGGACCTGCCGCGCTTCCGTGACCTGCTGGGCGACGGCGAGAAGTGGGGCATGTCCTTCCAGTACGCGGAGCAGCCCCGGCCGGAAGGGCTGGCGCAGGCGTTCGTCATCGGCCGGGACTTCGTGGGAAGCGAATCGGTGTCCCTCATCCTGGGGGACAACATCTTCTACGGGGATGGCCTGAGCGAACTGGTGCGCCGGGCGGTGCGGCGCGCGTCCGGGGCCACGGTGTTCGGCTACCAGGTGAAGGATCCGCAGCGCTACGGCGTGGTGGAGCTGGCGCCGGGCAACCGGGCCATCAGCATCGAGGAGAAGCCCGCGAGGCCTCGCTCCAACTACGCCGTCACCGGGTTGTACTTCTACGACAACCAGGTGCTGGACATCGCGGCGGGGCTGAAGCCCAGCAAGCGCGGCGAGCTGGAGATCACCGACGTCAACGCGGAGTACATGCGGCGCGACCAGCTCACGGTGGAGCTGATGGGGCGCGGCTACGCGTGGCTGGACACCGGGACGCACGAGTCGCTGATGCAGGCGTCGTCGTTCATCGAGATCATCGAGCGCCGCCAGGGGCTGAAGATCGCCTGCCCGGAGGAGATCGCCTTCCGCATGGGCTACATCGACGAGGCGCGGCTGGAGGCGCTCGCGGAGCCCATGTTGAAGAACGACTACGGCCAGTACCTCAAGTCGCTCCTGGGCCACCGGGGGATGGCGCCATGAAGGTCCAGACGACGGAGCTCCCCGGCGTCCTCCTGCTGGAGCCGCGCGTGTTCGGGGACTCGCGGGGCTTCTTCGTGGAGACGTTCCACGCCCAGCGCTACCTGGACGCGGGCATCCCCGGCCCCTTCGTGCAGGACAACCTGTCGCGGTCCGTGAAGGGCACGCTGCGAGGCCTGCACTTCCAGGAGCCGAACGGGCAGGGGAAGCTGGTGCAGGTGCTGGCGGGCGCGGTCTGGGACGTGGTGGTGGACGTGCGCAAGGGGTCGCCCACGTTCGGCCGGTGGATGGGGGCGGAGCTGTCATCCGGCAACAAGTGGCAGCTGTGGATCCCCCCGGGCTTCGCGCACGGGTTCTGCGTGCTGAGCGACTCGGCGGACTTCTTCTACAAGTGCACCGAGCAGTACGCCCCGGAGTCCGAGCGGAGCGTGGCCTGGGATGATCCGGACCTGGCCATCCCGTGGCCGGTGAAGGAACCCCTGCTTTCGGCGAAGGATCAGCGCGCGCCCCGGTTGAAGGACGCGGCAGTGTTGCCCATCTACTGAATCCGGGCGGACGGGCAGGCGTGACGTGGGGGCTTGCGGCTTGAAGGGCCCTGCGCGGTAAGCAGCCAGGGGAGCAGGCGGGGCTTCTGGGGTGGAAGCCAGCCGGGGGATGGAATGCCCAATCTCCTCCGAGGAGGAGACGCATGGTCTTGCCCGGCAAGGGAATGGGTTGGAAGGAGTTCTTCAAGTCCCTCAAGGACGAGTGGGGACGCGACAAGGTAGGCAACGTCGCGAACGCGCTGACGTTCTCGGCCATCCTGGCGCTGTTCCCGTTCCTGCTGTTCCTCGTGTCGCTGGCCGGTGTGCTGATTGATCCGCATCAGGCGCAGCAGCTCATCCAGGAGATGTCGAAGGTGGCGCCCCAGGAGGTGACGAAGATCCTGGGCGAGCGGCTGGAGGCGCTGGCGAACAGCAACCCGGTGGGGCTGCTGACCATCGGTGGCGTGGGCGCCATCTGGGCGGCGTCGGGTGGCGTGGTGGCGCTGATGGAAGCGCTCAACACGGTGTACGGCGTGGAGGAGAAGCGCCCGTTCTGGAAGATGCGAGGCATCGCGCTGCTGACGACGCTGGGGACGGCGGTGACGGTGGTGCTCGCGGCCATCGTCGCCATCGTTACACCGGCGGTGGCGGACAAGCTGGGCGAGCCGCTGTCGAGCATCGTCCTGTGGCTGCGCATGCCGGTCGCCGGCATCCTGATGATGATGCTGCTGGCGGTGCTGTACTACGTGCTGCCGGACGTGAAGCAGAAGTTCAAGTTCATCACGCCGGGTTCGATTGTGAGCGTGGTCATCTGGGTGCTCGCCTCGTGGGGCTTCTCGAAGTACGTGGCGAACTTCGGCTCGTATGACGTGAACTACGGCGCCATCGGCGGTGTCATCGTGCTGCTGCTGTGGATGCAGATCTCCTGCATGGTCGTGCTGCTGGGCGCGGAGATCAACGGCATCCTCGAGCACAAGTCGCCGGACGGGAAGGCGCCGGGCGCGCGGGATCCGGACGCGCCGGGACCGAACGTGACGAAGACGGAGGCGGAGGAGCGGGGCGCGAACCTGCCCGGCGCCACGGACTTCCGTCCGGTTCCGCCGCAGCCGCGGTACGAGAGCCGCCCGGTGGCGCTGGGCAAGACGCCGCTGGCCGCCGCCGCGAAGTGGGCCGCGGGCGTGGGCCTGGGCGTGTTCCTGATGCGCCGCAAGTCCGCCGCGCGGTAGGCCCTTCCGGTGTCCAACGGCGGGCGGTCCTCGAAAAGGGGGCCGCCCGTCGTCGTTTTCAGGGCAGGGGCGACGTGACGAAGTCCTTCCCGTCCGAGTGACAGCCGTGACAGGTGGAGTGCGCGCGGCCGTAATAGTTCCGGGTGTAGTCCGGGCCGAAGCCCTCGTAGAAGATCCAGGTGTCCTTGCCGGGCCCTTCCGCGACCTTCACGTCCAGCGCGTGGCCCCGGAACGTCTTCCCGTCGTCCTCGAAGAGCTCCTTCACCAGGATGCTGCCCACCGGATGCGTGGCGTTGCCGTCGCGCAGGGACCGCGCGACGACGTCGTTGAAGAACACGCGGACCTTGCTGCCGTGCGGAGCGCGCGTCTCGTGGACCGAGGGCTCCGCGAGCCAGGAGGTGTACTGGCCCGAGCGGACGAAGGCGGTGATGCCGTTCTCGGACGTGTCGATGCCCTGGATGACGCCGAGCCCCTCGTCCACGGAGGAGGAGGGACCACAGGCGGCGGACAGGACCAGGAGCAGCAGCGGGAGGGCGCGCATGGCCAGGACTACGCCGCGGGCGCCGGGACGGTTACAGCGGGGCCCGGCTCACTGGGGTGCGTAGTTGTGGCTCAGGTCGAAGACCAGCGTCTTCACGATGGGCGGGATGGAGATTTCGATGCGGCCCAGGTTCAGGTCCGCGCGGGTGACCTGGTAGGAGATGCCGCCGAACTCGTCATCCGGGGCGAAGCCGTCGTTGTCGAAGATAGAGATTTCAAGCGGGTAGCGCAGCAGGTTGGAGGTGATGACCTGGCAGCCGCCGGTGCGCCATTCGGGATCCCAGGTCTCGGCCTCCTCGGTGCGGGTGCGCTCGCGAGCGGAGGGGCAGTTCATCTCCACGACGACGTCCGGAGGGGAGCCGTCGGAATCCCAGTCCTCGCCCGTGTCCGGGTCGACGTCCGCGATGACGGCAAACCGGGGCTGCACGTACGTGCGCATCACGCCCACGTAGCAGGTGAGCTGGTCGAGCCGGCAGACACTGCCTTCCGCGCACGTTTCACAGAGGCCTCCATTGGGACCGCATTCCGAGTCGCTGCGGTAGCCGATGCACTCGTTGAGCGCGTTGCAGCATCCGTCCGCGCAGTTCTCCGAGGTGCAGTCGTAGGGGCCGCACGCCGGGAGCCACAGCGCGCAGATGAGGACGAACAGCCAACAACCGAGGTTTTTCATGAGCGCCGTGAACGCTAACCCGCCTTCGGCCCGTCAGTCCCGGGCCTTGCGCGCGACGGCCTTCTCGTAGGCGGCCTGAAGCTCCCGGAACACCGAGCGGGAAGGGCGCGGCGCGTCCAGGTGCAGGTGGCGCAGCTCCACCATGAACGCGTCCCACAGGGCCGGGCCGCCCTTCTCCAGCAGCTCCGCGCGCACGGACAGCTCCTCGCTGGGCTGGGTGTGCCGGCGGCCCCAGGCGCCCATGTGCGCGAGCAGCGGCACCAGCTGGATGGACGCCTCCGTGAGGCTGTAGATGCCCTTCTGCTGGTGGTTCGGATCCGGGCGCCGGGATAGCAGCCCGGACGCGGTCAGGCGCTTCAGCCGGTCCGCGAGGATGTTGGACGCGATGCCCTCTTCGCTCCGTGAGAGCAGGTCTCCGTAGGTGCGCCGGTTCCCGAACATGACGTCGCGGATGACGATCAGGCTCCACCGGTCGCCAAGCTGTTCGAGCGTCAGGTTGATGGGGCAGCCGGAGCGTCCCGTCTGTGGCATGGCCGTCCTCCGGAAACGGATGCTTGCAGTATGCAAGCGGTCCAAATACGATTCAACCCGTTGCGAATCGCAAGTGGTCGAACGGAGGGGTCCAACGATGTCGCTCGCGGTCTACGGTCACTATTTCTCCTCGTACACGCAGAAGGTGCTCATCGCGCTGTATGAGAACGGCACGCCCTTCGAGTTTCGAGGCATCGGTCCGGAGACGCCGGAGCACACCGCCGACTGGCTGCGCCGCTGGCCGATCGCCAAATTCCCGGTGCTGGTGGACGGAGACCGCAACGTCGTCGAGACGAGCATCATCATCGAGTACCTCCAGCTGAAGCATCCCGGCACGGTTCGCCTGCTGCCCGAGGAGCCGCTGGCCGCGCTGGACGTGAGGTTCCTGGATCGGTTCTTCGACCTGCACGTCATGGACGCGGTCCAGCAGGCCGTGAACGGTGCGCTGACGGGAGAACCTGTGAAGCGCCAGGACGGGATGACGCGGGCGGTGGAGAGGCTGGAGCGCGCCTACGGCTGGATTGAAGGGCAGTTGGGTGGCAGGACCTGGGCCACGGGCAACGCCTTCACGCTGGCGGACTGTGCGGCCGCGCCGTCGCTGTTCTACGCGGATTGGACGCACCGGATTCCGGAGTCATGTCCCCAACTGCGCGCCTATCGCGCGAGGTTGCTCGCGCGTCCGTCCGTGGCCCGCGCGGTGGATGGGGGACGGCCCTACCGCCCGCTCTTCCCGCTGGGAGCGCCGGACCGCGACTGAGCACGGTTCAGGGCCGCGGAGGCGCTGACACCGCGGCCAGGATGTACCGTGGCAGGAGTTCCTCACGGAACTTCCGCCACAGGGCGACGTGGTTGTAGTTGCCCGCGGTGAAGAGCACGACCAGGTCCAGCTCCGGGACCACCATCACGAGTTGTCCCCCGTTCCCGCTGGCCTCGTACTGCGAATACACCCGGTCGCCGACGCGCAGCTCGTGTCGCCACCACGTGTAGCCGTAGGTCCGTCCATCCGGCATCGTGGATTGCTTCGCGACGGAGCGTTCGACCCAGCGCTGGCTGACCACGCGCTTTCCGTTCCAAGTACCGCCGGAGAGGTAGAGCTGCCCGAGCTTCAGTGCATCCCGGGGCCGCATGTAGATGCCGCCGCCCAGGTACTGCTCGCCGTCAGGCATCAGGTCCAGGTGATAGCCGCGCATCTGGAGGGGCGTGGCGACGTTCTGGGTGAAGAACTCGGGGACCCAGGTGTGCGTGGTGTTGCGAAGCACGCCGCCCAGCAGGTTGATGTTCGCGGAGCAGTACACCGCCTTGCCGCCGCCAGGAGCGCGGACCATGGGCAGGTCCAGCGTGTACTTGTACCAATCCGGCACGGAGTCCTCGAGCCGGTCCTCATTGCCAGGGGACGCCGGGTCGTCGTCGTCACAAGCCAGGCCCGTGGCCATGGTCATCAGGTGCGCGACGGTGAGCTTGCGCTTGCGAGCGTCCAGGTTGGAGAGCTTGCCCTTGTACTCCGGGAAGAGGGACGTGACGGGTGTGTCCACGGTGAAGGGGGCGCCCTGGTCCAGCGCGATGCCGATGAGCAGGGACGCGTAGGATTTGGATGAGGAGCGCAGGTCGTGGGGCCGCTCCTTGTCGAAGCCTTGAAAGTACTCTTCGAGGATGAGCTTCCCGTGACGGGCGATGAGCAGGCCCTGGATGGCGGGCGCGGGCTCCGGGCTGGGCTCCTGGTCGAGGATGCGCTGCACGAGCTGCTGGAGCGGCTGGACGTCCATGCCGACGTCGTCCGGTGAGGCCGTGGTCCAGCCATCGTCCTCGGTGATGGGCTTCTGCCAGGCGTAGGGGCCAGGCGCGGGCGTGCGCGAGTAGAGGCCCACGGCCTGGGCGCGGTCCCGGCGGGTGAAGTCGAAGGTCGTGTCGAAGGGAGGGTAGGGGCTGGCTCTTATAAACATCTGACGCTGCCGACGACTTAA
>NZ_RAWL01001062.1:0-456 GCF_003668885.1 Corallococcus sp. AB049A
AGGTCGTCGGCAGCGTCAGATGTTTATAAGAGACAGGTGCCTGACCGTGATCCCCGAGATCGGCACCAAGGTCGAGGCGCTGTCCACCTTCATCGAGTCACTCGATGGCAAGCGTGACATCCCGCAGATCGAATTCATCGCCGGTGACCAGGCCGTGGTCCTGACCGTTCGCCATCTGCAGCCGCTCAGCGATGCCGACCGCGCGGCCTGGGCGGCTTTCGGCCAGCAGCATGGCTTCGTGATCTACCTGCAGTCCGGCGGCGTGGATACCGTGCAGCCGCTGGACGGGCAGGGTGTGCCGCTGTCGTTCCGTCTGGCGCCGTGGGATGTCGAGCTGGCGTTCCGCCCGCTGGACTTCATCCAGGTCAATGCCAAGCTCAACGAGAAGATGATCGCCCACGCCCTGGACCTGCTGGAACCGGGTGAGGACGAGCGTGTACTGGACCTGTTCTGCGG
>NZ_RAWL01001063.1:0-456 GCF_003668885.1 Corallococcus sp. AB049A
CTCTCCGACATCCTCCTCCAACGTGTCGCAGGGCCGCCGGCAACGACTGGGTGTGAGCGGCCCTGCTTCGCAACAAATGCGATGCGACGTCTTTGGGGATCGACGTGCTTTTGTATGGCGACGCCACAAGGAGGCTGGTGCTTACGCTAGCGCAGCCAACTCTTGATTCTTGATTCTGCTGTGACGTTCGAGGCCTTTCCTTCTTCCTTCTACACTTCACACTGTATTGAACATGTATTTCATCTTTCTGATATCGAAAGCACACGTTCGCTGTATCTCCCTGGCCATACCACTGACACGTCCTCCAGCATCGCCCGCACTACGATACACCTGCACGTTTCTTACCCGAAGCGCCGTGCTTAAAACGTCGCCACATGGCTAAGCGCAATCCGTAGCCAATCACCGGCTTCCCCATCTTGTCACGCCTCAAAGACGAAACATGCAGCACCTCACTTC
>NZ_RAWL01001064.1:0-456 GCF_003668885.1 Corallococcus sp. AB049A
CACATGGGCTTCTCCGCCGACGTCGCCACCGATGGCGGCCCGGTGCACCTGGCGCTGGCGTTCAACCCGTCGCACCTGGAAATCGCCGACCCGGTCGTGGCCGGTTCCGTGCGTTCGCGCCAGGAGCGCCGCAAGGACACCGCGCGCAAGCAGGTCATGCCGATCCTGATCCACGGCGACGCGGCCTTCTCCGGCCAGGGCGTGGTCATGGAACTGTTCCAGATGTCACAGGCCCGCGGCTTCGCCGTCGGCGGCACCGTGCACATCGTGGTCAACAACCAGGTCGGCTTCACCACCTCCAACCCGCTGGATACGCGTTCCACGCGCTATGCCACCGACGTGGCGAAGATGATCGCCGCGCCGGTGCTGCACGTGAACGGCGATGACCCGGAAGCAGTGGTGTTCGCCGCACAGCTGGCCTTCGAATTCCGCCAGACGTACGCCAAGGACGTGGTC
>NZ_RAWL01001065.1:0-456 GCF_003668885.1 Corallococcus sp. AB049A
GGATATACTTCTTCAAAATCTTCATTCAATAAATTAACTGTTCCCAATAAAATAGCTTCTAACTGGTTAATCTGTTGTTTATGTTTTGCCAGCACATTTACAGAAATATATTTTGCCATTTGAATAAATATTTCTGCATTTACTTTCAATCCGAAATTATAAGCAAGCATCCACCAGAAAACTTCTTCCCAATGGTGGTTGCTTTCTTCAAACAACGACAAAACTTTTTTAGCTTTTACCTCCATTCTTTCAATTGCTAATCTTTCTTTCCATTTTATCCATTCAAATTCATTCAATACAATTAATAAATTATTGCATGGAATAGCAGCTTGCGAGTTCATTAATTCTTCATATCGTTTCAATAAAACTTTAGCAACACGTTCCTGCAAGCAAAGGGTTGGAACATGAGGTATGGCTTTATCGTTTTGCCAAACAACATGCAGAATAATATTGTTA
>NZ_RAWL01001066.1:0-456 GCF_003668885.1 Corallococcus sp. AB049A
CAGGCTGTACTGCCGGAACATCAGCAGCACCTTAGCGGTGCCGCTCTGCATGAAGCGGGCGCGGTTGGCGTTGCTGTAGTCGAAGTGCGTGTCGAAGATCGCGTCGCGGGCAAACTTCACCGCCTCGTCGAACGACTTGCCATCCGCGCGCGCCAGGCGGTAGGCGGCCATGCCGGTTGCCTCGCGGTTGACCACCTCGGTCTTGTGGAAGCCCCAGCCGATGATCCCCATGGCCTTGCTCCAGGCCGGGTTGTACCCCGTCAGGCCGCCCTCGGCGATGCCGGCAAGGTTGTGGGCCTGCGTCTTCTCGATGGCACCGGAGGCTTCAAGCGCCTGGTAGGCGCGGAGCTCGTCGGGGTCGGTCAGGGTCTTCTGGATGTTGCCCACAGTGCGCACGGCGTCGCGGCTGGCGGCCAGCAGGTAGTTCATGGCCTTGATCCCGCCGTGTCGTGCGGC
>NZ_RAWL01001067.1:0-456 GCF_003668885.1 Corallococcus sp. AB049A
GCTCGATCCAGTGCAAGCGATACGCCATGTTTAAGCAAGCCGTGCCGTTCGGACTTCTGGCGGCTCTGGCCTTCGGAGCCTCGGCGCAGGAGACGTCGCAGTCCGGGTTGAAATTTTCCGGTTACTACAAGAGCTTGCTGGAGGAATCGGAAACCATCGTGCCCGGCGGGCAACGCTATCTGCTCGATCTCAATCGCCTGCGGCTGCAGTTGCAGGGCAAGCTCTCCGAGCACGTCGCCGTGGATCTGCAGTACGACAACGAATTGCTGTTCGGCAGCTACCTGCACACCGCACAGTTCGCAAGCCAGAGCAGTCTCGCGCCGGATCAGTACCTGGATCTCGACGGCAATTACCTGCGTGGCGGCTCGTACTACGGCCAGCACCGGCTGTATCGCGGCAACGTCACCCTGTCATCGGGCGACACCGATGTGCGCATCGGGCGGCAGCGCATCGCAT
>NZ_RAWL01001068.1:0-455 GCF_003668885.1 Corallococcus sp. AB049A
GTCAGACATAGGCGTCCTCCGCCTTGCGGCCGATGGTGATCTCGCCTTCGTCGGCCAGGCGGCGCGCAACGACCAGGATTTCCTTCTGCTGCGCTTCGACTTCCGACACCTTGACGGGCCCCAGCACTTCCAGCTCTTCCTTGAGCATCGTGCCGGCACGCTGCGACATGTTGGCGAATACCTTGTCGCGGAACTCCTGCTTGGCGCCCTTGAGCGCCACCACCAGAACGTCCTGGCTGATCTCTCGCAGCAGCGTCTGCAGCGCACGGCCGTCCAGATCGATCAGGTTGTCGAACACGAACATCTTCTCGACGATGGCGTCGGCCAGTTCCGGATCGCGCGAACGCACGCCTTCGATGACCGCGCTCTCCACGGCGCTCGGCACCAGGTTGAGAATTTCCGCTGCCGTGAGCACGCCGCCCATCGCGTTCTTCTTGCGGTGGTCGTTGCCTTGC
>NZ_RAWL01001069.1:0-455 GCF_003668885.1 Corallococcus sp. AB049A
ATTTTATGAAGATTCACAAAAGTTTTTTGAATCAAAAAATATTTACATAAAAGATTTATTTTGCAAAGGTTTTTGTGAATATGCAGAAATTTTAAAGAGTTTAAAAAATGTTTCTTCAAAATTTAGCGAAGGTAATGAAGCTCTATTTTTTTATAAAGGCATGATGATAAGGCTTTTGGTTTCAATTTTAAAATCAGCAGATATAAAGGACACTATAAATTCTTATGATGAAATAATTATAAAAAAAGATGAAGAAGAACTCAAAAAAGTTATTAAGAGTTTTGAAAAAAATGTAGAAAATAAATATGCTTTCTTTGGAAATCCAGACGGCAAGTTAAATATTGTGAGAAATGAAATAGTAGAAGATATTTTAAATAGATCAAAGGAAGACGGAACTGGAATTTATAAACTTGATCTTCCGACAGGCGCTGGAAAAACTTTATTATCTCTTAGAT
>NZ_RAWL01001070.1:0-454 GCF_003668885.1 Corallococcus sp. AB049A
CCGCTCGAAGCCTCTTTGATGTTTAATGCGATTGCGAATGCCCTGTCTGGTGCTTCAGCTTCTCCAGCAAAAAATCGATAAGCACCCGGCATTTAGGGGGAAGATAGCGATTGGGATGATACAAAATCCATGACATCCCGTAATAGGATGTCATGTAGTCCCATTCGGGAAGGACCTGAATAATCTGTCGGTTATCCATGACCTGTTGCGCGGAAAAGCGCGGCAGGCACCCGATGCCCAGATGATGAATGATGCCTTCCAGCCTCGCTTTGCTGTGATTTGAGGCATAGCGCCCGTGTACCGCAACGCTGATTTGCTCCCCGCTGGCGATATGACGAAACTTCCACTGATTATCCCCGGGCACTTCTCCCAGATAAATACAGCTGTGCTGCGTTAAATCCTGCGGGTGCTGTGGGATACCGTGCTGTTGCAGGTATTCTGCGCTGGCACAGAG
>NZ_RAWL01001071.1:0-454 GCF_003668885.1 Corallococcus sp. AB049A
GGTGATGACGTACTCGTAGTCGAGGTACTTCAGGCCGTTGAGGATGCCCGGGTAAGTGCCCTCGGCATACTCCTTGATGTTCAGAATGGCGCCGAAGTGGTTGGCACCATTGGGGGTATTGATCGCGAAATCGCCGGTCTTGGCCGAGAACATATGGCGGCTGACAGGCAGGTAGTCCTTGATCGGTGCCGACAGCACCGGCACCGGCTCGTCGATGCGATTGATCAGGTAACCGAACAGCTCCAGCGTTTCCGAGAACACCACGCCGTTCTTGGCCTCGTACATTCCCAGGCGGTATGGCGCATAGTCCCGGATGACGGCCTCGACGTTGCCGGCCAGCTCCATCAGCTTTTCGACCGCCTGCTCCTGCTCGGCGCGCAGCTTGTCCACGTTCGCCGACTTCTCTACGAAGCGCTTACCCGCCACCACGGGGCGGTAGATCATGGTCAGGTAC
>NZ_RAWL01000107.1:0-22145 GCF_003668885.1 Corallococcus sp. AB049A
CCCCCAGGCCCCCATCGTGCCCGACCGAGAGACCGCTGACCGCTACCGCTACTTCCTGCCCATCACCACGCGGTGGATGGACAACGACGTGTACGGCCACATCAACAACGTCACCTACTACAGCTACTTCGACACCGTCGCGAACCACTACCTCATCCACGAGGGCGGCCTGGACATCCACGCGGGGGAGGTCATCGGGCTGGTGGTGGAGTCGAAGTGCGCCTATCACGCGCCGCTCGCGTACCCGGACCGGCTGCGCGCGGGCCTGCGGGTGGACAGGCTGGGCAACCGCTCGGTCACCTACGGCATCGCCATCTTCAAGGAAGGGGAGGAGCAGGCGGCGGCGCACGGCCACTTCGTGCACGTCTTCGTGGACCGGAAGACCCGAAAGGCCGTGGCCATGCCTGACCGGCTGCGTGAAGCGCTGGCGAAGCTGGACGTGACGCCCCGCGAACAGGCTTGAGCGCGCATCGCCGCAAGGGCTCCCGGGCGGCCGGGGAGGGGCTGCCGTCCCGCGTCCCGAGCACCGCCCGCCGCCATCACCATCGTCTTCCTGTATCCCTTTTCGGAAGGAGATGGGTGATGTGTTGCAACACACGAATCTGGCATTCCCACCACTGCATCCTGCCGCCGTACGTCAGCCGGCAGATTGCCCAGAACGGCTCACCGCAACAGCGCACGCGGGCCCTGCGGACGCTCGCCATCGACAACACCCTGCGCGCCATCCGCCTGTCGAGCAGCGGCGCGCCCCAGGCGGCCAGGCGCCTCATCCCGGGCCCCATGGTCGTGGAGAGCCAGAAGCTCCGCACCATCTATGACGTGAAGAACACCGAGGCCCTGCCGGGCAGCGTGGTTCGCACCGAGGGGCAGGATGACACGGGCGACGCGGCGGCCGACGAGGCCTATCTTGGCCTGGGCGGGACGTATGACCTCTACTGGGAGGTCTTCGGGCGCAACTCCATTGACGGCAACGGCATGCCGCTGAACGCGCACGTCCACTATGGCTCCGGCTACGACAACGCGTTCTGGGACGGCGAGCGCATGGTCTTCGGCGACGGAGACGGTGAGCTGTTCAACCGCTTCACCATCTCCGTGGACGTCATCGGGCATGAGCTGGCGCACGGCGTGACGGAGCATGAGGGGCCGCTGGCCTACTTCTCCCAGGCGGGCGCGCTCAACGAGCACATGTCGGACGTCTTCGGCTCGCTGGTGAAGCAGCGCCTGTTGAACCAGACGGTGGATCAGGCCGACTGGCTCATTGGCGCGGGGCTCCTCTCCGACAAGGTCCAGGGCAAGGCCCTGCGCTCCATGAAGGACCCGGGCACCGCGTTCGACGACCCGGTGCTGGGCAAGGACCCGCAGCCGGCCATCATGAAGGACTTCGTGAACACGTGGGAGGACAACGGCGGCGTGCACATCAACTCCGGCATCCCCAACAAGGCCTTCTGCATCGCGGCCACGAACCTCAAGGGCTACGCGTGGGAGAAGGCCGGCCTCATCTGGCTGGAGACGCTGCGCGACTCGCGGCTGAAGCCCAACGCCACGTTCCTCTCCTTCGCCCGGCTCACCGTGACGGCGGCCGTCCGCCTCTACGGCAGCGGTGACGAGGAGCAGATCGTGCGCGACGCCTGGAGCCAGGTGGGCATCAAGGTCTCCAAGGAGCGCGCGGGCCAGCCGGCCTGGACGCCGCAGGTGCAGAAGCAGGCCGCGCAGCCGGTGCAGCGCAAGCACTAGGCCCCGGGGTCGATGGCATGCGAATCGAGCTCAAGCGGGAGGGAGGCGTCGCCTTCTTCCCGGGCCTCGCCAGGCCCCGCACCGTGGACCTGGCGGCCGTGCCTCCCGCCACGGCGGAGGCGCTCCACCGGGAGGTGCGGGAGGCCCGCTTCTTCGAACAGCCGGCCACCGTGGGCGGCGGCCCCACGGCGGGCGCGGACCGGACCAGCTACACCGTCACCATCGAGGATGACGGCGGCCGGAGGCATTCGGTCCGGCTGGTGGAGCCCGTGAACGAGCCGCATCTGCGCGCGCTGCTGGGGCTCATCCAGAAGGCCGAGCGGGAGCAGCGCGTCCCCTGAGACCCGTGGCCTAGTAGCGCGGACGGGTGGGGAGGTTCAGGTCGTCGCGGAGGACGTTCTCTCCGGGGCGGCCGCCCTGCACCACGTCCGGCGTGGACGGATCCTGGTCCAGGTCGATGGGCAGGCCCACCGCGGACGTCTCACGGTTGTTCACGCCGTTCTTCTCACCGCGCGCCAGCGTGCCGTTGGCGTAGTCCGACGCGTGCACCAGCTCGTGGAACAGGCCGACGACGGGCGGGCGGTTCTGCCAGTCCTCGGTGCCCAGCGAGATGCGCGTGGTGTTGTAGTTCACCGTGCCGTTGGTGCCCGCGCCCGGCGTGCCGTCCGTGTTGAACCAGGCGTCGTCCTTGTTCTGCGCGGCCGCGGAGTTGCCGCTGGACGTCTCCTTGATGGTCGTGGTGTGGCCGCTGTCATCCAGCGTGCGCAGCAGCTCCTGGCCCGAAGGCAGCGAGCGCATCGCGTCCAGGTCCGACTGCACGCGCGCCTGGAACTCCGCGCTGCCCGACGCCGTCACCGAGCGGCCGCGCTGGTCCGCGTTCGTCATGTCCACGATTTCGCGCTCGCCCGTGGCCGCGTCGGCGGTCTTCTCGTTCTCCTCGACGTAGAGCTTGTCCGTGCCCGTGCCGCCCGTGACCTTGTCCTGGCCCTCGCCGCCCGCCACCGCGTCGTTGCCCCGGCCGCCGCTCAGCGTGTCGTTGCCGCGCCCGCCAATGACCTGGTCGTCGCCTTCGCCGCCGTAGGCCCGGTCATTGCCCGCGCCACCGTCGATGTAGTCCCGGCCCTTGCCGCCGGACACGTAGTCGTTGCCGTCCAGGCCGTAGAGCACGTCGCGTCCGTCGCCGCCCAGGATGCGGTCATCGCCCGCGCCGCCCTCCAGGTAGTCGTCGCCGTCCTGGCCCTGGAGCGTGTCCTTGCCCTCGCCACCGATGACGGTGTCGTTGCCCGCGCCTCCGATGAGCGTGTCGTTGCCCTTGCCGCCGGTGAGCTTGTCGTCGCCCGCGCCGCCGTCCAGCGTGATGTCCTGGGTGACGCTGGCGTCCACGGTGATGGAGTCGTTGCCGTCACCGCCGTTGATGATGGCGCCCTTGGCCTGCGCCGCCGTCAGCGTCACGGTGTCGCTGCCGGACTTGATGGTCAGGCCGCCGTCCGTGTTCTGGGACACCGTCGCGGTGTTGTTGCCCGCGCCCAGGTCCACCACCGTGCGGCCCTGCGCGTTCGTGCTCACCTGCGGCCCGGCGAGGGCGCTGCCCACGCGGCCCGCAATCTTGCCCAGCGCCTCACCGATGCCGCCAGCGGCCTTGCCCAGGGCGGCCCCGATGCCCTCCGCGCCCTTGGGGGAGCGGATCTCCGCGGACAGCACCGGCCGGGTGGCGGCGCCAGCGCGGGGGCCCGCGTCGAAGCCGTCCTTCATCCGCTGGGCGACGGCGGCCTTCACCACGTTGGGCTTCGCCGCGACAGGCGCCTTCGCCGGCTGCGTGCTCACGGGGGACGAGGTAGGGCGCGAACCGGGCTTGCCAATGGAGGTCATGCCGGGATTGTCGCCAAAAGGTGACGCCGGTTGCCTCGGTCCTCGTCCCCCGTGCCAACCCCGCGAAATGTCACGGGCATGTGACACGAAACGCTCGTTCGTGTGACAGGACGGGGCCGCCGGTAACGGTGTGGCAACAACAGGGGGCGGTGCGTGGCGGAGTCCGGCGCTCTTCGGTAACGGGAGCGCCACATCGAGTCCGGGCGGGTCCCTCCCCGTTCCCCGCCCGGCTTCGCCGACCCATGACCTTCGCCTCGTCCCACCGCTCCGTCCTTCAGGCCCTGCTGGCTGGTACCGCGCTGTTCTGCTCCTCCTCCGCCCTGGCGCTGGCGCAAGAGACTCCGCCCCAGGAGGAGATGGAGAAGAAGAAGGACAAGCCCTGGTACGAGAGCATCCGCCTCCGGGGCTACACGCAGGTCCGCTACAACCGGCTGCCCAGCTTCCGGGTGAACGACTCGCTCATCAACGACCAGGGCGACCGCTTCCTGGGCAAGGACACCGGGTTCGGCATCCGCCGCGCGCGCCTGGTCATCTTCGGGGACGTGCACCCGCACGTGTCCATCTACCTGCAGCCGGACTTCGCGTCCGTCATCGGTGACCAGTACAACGTCGCCATCATGCGGGACTGGTACGCGGACATCTTCGTGGACACGAAGAAGGAGTTCCGCTTCCGCGTGGGCCAGTCCAAGGTCCCGTTCGGCTTCGAGAACCTCCAGTCCAGCCAGAACCGCCTGTCGCTGGATCGCAACGACGCCATCAACAGCGCGCTGAAGGACGAGCGCGACCTGGGCGTGTTCTTCTACTGGGCGCCCTCGTACATCCGCGACCGCTTCAAGTTCCTCGTGGACAGCGGCCTCAAGGGCTCCGGCGACTACGGCGTCGTGGGCCTGGGCGTCTACAACGGCCAGACGGCCAACCGCGCCGAGCGAAACAACAGCCCGCACGCCGTCGCGCGCGTCACCTGGCCCTTCCTCTTCGGCTCCCAGTACGTCGAGGCCGGCGTGGGCGGCTACTACGGCCGCTTCAACTTGAGCGCGTCCCCGCGCGATGACGCGGCCTATGCGCTCGCGCGTGGCCCCAACATGGTGGATGCGCGCGCCATCGTCAGCCTGACCGTCTACCCGCAGCCCCTGGGCTTCCAGGCCGAGTACAACCTCGGGCGCGGCCCGTCCCTGGGCTCGTTCCCGGATGAGGCGCTGCTCATCGACAGCCGCGACCTCCAGGGCGGCTACGCGCAGCTCATGTACAAGCTGGACGGCGTGGTCGGCGTCTCGCTCATCCCGTATGTGCGCGGCACCCTCTACAAGGGCGGCAAGAAGTTCGAGACCAACGCCCCCCGCTACGACGTGCGCGAGCTGGAGCTGGGCGCGGAGTGGCAGATCTGGAAGGCCCTGGAGCTGACGGCCGCGTACGTCATCGCGGACCGCACCTCGTCGCGCTACCCGTATGAACAGGAGCAGGGGCACGTGACGCGCCTCCAGCTCCAGTTCAACTACTGAATCACAGCCGTGGGTCGACGGGCTCGCTCTCCAGGGCGAGCACGCCGAAGACGCACTCGTGCACGCGGCGCAGGGACTCCTTCTTCGTGAAGCGCTCCAGTCCCTCCACGCCCAGCGCGAACTCGCGCATCGCCAGCGAGCGCTTGGTGCCCAGGCCTCGCTGGCGCAGCCGGTCCAGGTTCGCGGGCGTGGTGTACTCCGGGCCGTAGATGATGCGCAGGTACTCCGGGCCGCGGGACTTGATGGCGGGCTGCACCACGCCCTTCTTCCCGCGCACCGCGAAGCCGAAGGGCTTCACCACCATGCCCTCGCCGCCGCGCGCGGTGAGCTCCTCCCACCACCGCACGCCGCCGGCCACCGCGTCCGCGTCCTCCAGCGCCACGACGCGGTAGGGCGTGGCCACGAGGAACGACGGGTCCGCGCGGCACACGCGCGCCAGCGTCTCCATGTGCCAGACATGGTCCTTGTCCACGTGGGCCGCGCCCTCCGTGGCCAGCAGGTGGAACGGCGCCAGCCGCACGTCGTCCAGGGACGTCACCGGCCAGCAGTAGCGCCGGTACGCCTCCACGTAGCGCTGGACCTGGGTCGCCTTGTCCGTGAAGCGCGCGGACAGCTCGCCCAGTTGCAGCCCCCGCGCCGTGGCCTGGCCCAGCACGGAGACGACCTCCGACAGCGCCGCGCGTGAGGCCGCGCCCACCGCGGCGTACGGGTCACGCAGCAGCTCCTGGGCCTTGAGCGACCAGGGCATCAGCTCGCAGTCCAGGCAGGCCCAGTCCGTCTTCAGCTCCTCCCAGAAGCCGGACGCGTCCAGCGCCGCCCGGACGCGCGCGAGGAACGCGGCCTCCAGGGCCTCATCCGTGAAGAAGCGCCGGCCCGTGCGCGTGTAGCAGACGCCCGTCTCTCCGGTGGTGACGCCGAAGCGGCGGCGCGCGGCGTCCGCGTCGCGCGCGATGACGACGACGGCGCGCGAGCCCATGTGCTTCTCCTCGCACACGACCTGGGCCACGCCCTCCTTGCGGTAGTAGTCGAACGCCTGCTGCGGATGCTCCAGGAAGCCGGGCAGGGTGCTCGTCTCCGACGGCGACATGGTGGGCGGCAGGTAGATGAGCCAGCGTGGGTCAATGGCGAAGCGGCTCATCGCCTCCAGCGCGGCGGTGGTGTTCTCCTCGCGCAGGGTGACGTGCGCGGCCAGGCGCGTGGAGATGACGCGCTTGCCCCGCACGTCCTCCAGGTCCAGCACGTCATCCGCCTGCTGCTGTGCGCTCAGGCCTGACGGCGCCGGGGCGCCCAGGGGTTTCACCGGCTCGCAGTACACGCGCCGAGCGGGCACGGAGACCAGCTCCTTCTCCGGGTAGCGCAGGGCGGTGAGCTGGCCGCCGTAGACACAGCCGGTGTCCACGCACAGCGTGTTGTTGACCCACTCGGCCTCCAGCACGGCCTGGTGGCCGTAGACCACCGCCGCGCGGCCCCGGTACTCCGCCGCCCAGTTGAAGCGCACCGGGAAGCCGTACTCGTCCGTCTCGCCCGTCGTCTCGCCGTAGAGCGCGAAGGTGCGCACGCGGCCGGAGCCACGGCCCTGCATGCTCTCCTTCAGGCCGGCGTGCGCCACCACCAGCCGCCCGTCATCCAGCACGTAGTGGGACACGAGGTCGTCGATGAACTTCGCCACGCGCTGGTGGAACTCCGGCGGTTCCTTCTCCAGCTGCTCCAGCGTCTGGGCCATGCCGTGGGACACGTTGACCTTGCCGCCGCGCAGCTTGCGCAAAAGCTTCATCTCGTGGTTGCCCGGCACGCACAGCGCGGTGCCGGCCTCCACCATGTCCATCACCAGCCGCAGCACGCCCGGGATGTCCGGGCCGCGGTCCACCAGGTCGCCCAGGAAGATGGCCTTGCGGCCCTCCGGTGGACGCACGTCGAAGCCCGGAGCCCCGTCCGCGCGTGGCCGCACCTGGTAGCCCAGCTTCGTGAGCAGCGCCTCCAGCTCCTCGCGGCAGCCGTGGATGTCTCCGATGATGTCGAACGGCCCTCGCTCGTGCTTGAGGTTGCACCAGAGCGGCTGGCGCTCCAGCACCACGCGGTCGATGACGTCCGGCTTGAGGACGTGCAGGTGGCGGAAGCCCTCGCGCTCCAGGCCGCGCATGGAACGGTGCAGCTGGGACACCTGGTTCTTCACGAAGCGGAAGCTGGCGGCGCGGTCCGGCCGCTGCTGGTTGCGCTCGATGCAGGTGCGCTCCGGCACGTCCAGCACCAGCGCCACGGGCAGCACGTGGTACTCGCGCGCCAGCTCCACGAAGGCCTTGCGCGACTCCGGCTGCACGTTCGTGGCGTCCACCACGGTCAGCAGGCCCCGCGCCAGGCGCTTCGCCGCGACGAAGCGCAGCGTCTCGAAGGCGTCCTTGGTCGCCTCCTGGTTGTTCTCGTCGTCGGACACGAAGCCCCGGTAGGTGTCCGAGGAGAGCACCTCCGTGGGCTTGAAGTGCCGGTGCGCGAAGGTCGTCTTCCCCGAGCCGGAGGGACCGATGAGCACCACGAGGGACAGCTCTGGAATGTGGACGTTCATCGCGTGAACACCGCCATCTGCGTCGGCGCGCCGACCTCCGGGTCGTTCTCTCCCACGGGCAGGAAGCGCGCGCTGTAGCCGAAGCGCTCGCACATGCGCGCCGCCCACGCCTCGAACTCGGCGCGGGTCCACTCGAAGCGGTGGTCGCGGTGGCGGAAGGTGCCGGCGGGGAGGGAGGTGAAGCGCACGTTGTACTCGGAGTTGGGAGTGGTGAGGACGATGAGGCCCGGCCGCGTGTGCTCGAAGAGCACGCGCTCGAAGGCCTCCAGGCGCGGCATGTCCAGGTGCTCGATGACCTCGATGACGGTCGCGGCGTCGAAGCCCGTGAGCCGCTGGTCGCGGTACAGCAGCGAGCCGTGCAGCAGCTTCACGCGCTGGCGCTGGAGGTCGGACATGCGCTCGATGCCGAGCCGGTCCTGGGCAATCTCCAGCGTGCGGTGGGACACGTCCATGCCGACGATTTCGGTGAAGCGCCGGTCCTTCAGGAGCGCCCGGACGAGCTTGCCCTCGCCGCAGCCCAGGTCCACGACGCGCGCGGCGCCGTGCTCCTGGAGGACGGACATCACCGTCTGGAGGCGCTGCTCGTTGAGGCTCAGGCGCGATTCGAGCACGGCCTCCTCGGCGTTGCGCGCCTCCTGGCGCTCCTCGGGCTCCGGGGCCTCGTCGCCCGCGAGCCTTTCCAGGGCCTCGCGCGCCAGGCTGTGGCGGTGGCGCAGGTAGCGGCGGGCAATCTGTTCGCGCTCCGGATGCGCGGCGAGCCAGCCCTCGCCGTGGCGCACGAGCTTCTCCACCTCCTCGTCGCCGACCCAGTAGTGCTTGTCGTCGTCGAGCACCGGGATGAGGACGTACAGGTGCGAGAGCAGATCGCCCAGGCGCACGCGGCCCTCCAGCGTCACGGTGAAGTAGCGGCTGTCGCCCCACGCGGGCACGGTCTCATCCAGCGCGTGGCGGGTCGCGGTGACGGTGTAGCCGAGCGGTTCGAAGAGGCGGCGCAGGAACGCCTCTCCGCCGCGGCAGGGCAGCACCGACAGGCGGGCGGAGAGGGGAATGGGCTGTCCGGCCAGCTGCGGCCGGTCCTTGCTGCGTCCGGACAGCGCGGTGCCGAAGACGCGGGACAGCGCCACGCTCATGAAGGACGACGCCACGTAGGGCCGGTCGTTGACGTACTGCTCCAGCGGTCCACCCGGTCCGCCGCCGCAGGACGGACGGCCGCGCACCAGGGCGACGGGGTCCACCTCCAAGAGGAGCGCCGCCGTCGTGCGGCTGGTGGTGGCCTCCGGGTAGAAGACGTGCGCCAGTCCGAAGGAAAGCTCGAAGGACTGGGGCCGTTCCGGGTTCTTGTGCAGCAGGTAGCCCAGGTCCGTCGCGGGCGTGTGGGTCGTCGAAAGGGTCAGGAGCATGGGGGGCGCGCGTGAATCCTGCTGCGCCCCCGACGGGTGGAACAAGGGCCCCTGACACGAAGCGGGCCCTTCTTCCTCCGCCTACCCGCCGACGGCCTGGTCGATGGCGCCGAAGATGCTGGCGCCCGCGTCGTCCCGCATCTCGATGCGGACCCGGTTGCCGCGCTTGAGGAACGGCGTCTTCGGTGCACCGTCCCGGAGCGTCTCCACCACGCGCACCTCCGCGATGCACGAGTAGCCCGCGCCGCCGTCCCGCACGGGCTTGCCGGGGCCGCCGTCCGGACCCCGGTTGGACACCGTGCCGGAGCCGATGATGGAGCCCGCGCACAGCGAGCGCGTCTTCGCCGCGTGCGCCACCAGCGTGCCGAAGTCGAACGTCATGTCCACGCCCGCGTCCGCGCGGCCAAAGGGCTCGCCGTCGAGGAAGACCTCCAGGCGGCGGTGCAGCTTGCCCTCCCGCCACGCGGGGCCCAGCTCGTCCGGCGTGACGAACACCGGCGAGAACGCCGACGCGGGCTTGGACTGGAAGAAGCCGAAGCCCTTCGCCAGCTCGTTCGGGATGAGGTTTCGCAGCGAGACATCGTTGACCAGCCCCACCAGCACCACCGCGCCCAGGGCCTGCTCGCGCGTGGCGCCCAGGGGCACGTCGCGCGTCACCACCACGACCTCGCCCTCCATGTCGCAGCCCCACGCCTCGTCGTTGAGCGGGATGGGCTGGCAGGGGCCCAGGAAGCCGTCGGAGCCGCCCTGGTACATCAAGGGGTCGGTCCAGAACGAGGGCGGCAGCTCCGCGCCGCGCGCCTTGCGCACCAGCTCCACGTGGTTCACGTACGCGGAGCCGTCCGCCCACTGATAGGCGCGGGGCAGGGGCGCCGCGCAACGGGCCGGGGCGAACGGGGCTCCAGGAACTTCGCCGCGCTCCAGCCGCTCCGACAGCGCGCGCAGGGCCGGGGCGTGGCGGTCCCAGTCATCCAGTGCGGCCTGGAGCGTGGGGGCGATGGCGGACGCATCCGCCTGCCGGGACAGGTCCTTCGTGACGACGACGAGCTGCCCGTCGCGTCCTGCTTCGAGGGAGGCGAGCTTCACGACTGGCCTCCTCCCTGGGACGGCAGCTTCGCCTTGGGCAGGTCCGCCCAGCACGCGTCGTAGTCCTTCTGGAGGACGGCGCTCTCCATGGCCTGGCGCGTGGGCGCGATGACCCAGCGGGTCTCGAACATGAAGGCGAGCGTGTTGTCGATCTTCTTCGGGGTCAGCTCCGCGGCGACGGCGGCCTCGTACGTCTTGCGGTCCGGGCCGTGGGCGCTCATGCAGTTGTGCAGGGACGCGCCGCCGGGGAGGAACGCGTCCGCCTTGGCGTCGTAGACGCCGTGCACCAGGCCCATCAGCTCGCTCATCACGTTGCGGTGGAACCAGGGCGGCCGGAAGGTGTGCTCCGCCACCATCCACCGGGGCGGGAAGATGACGAAGTCGCAGTTCGCCGTTCCCGGCGTGTCGCTGGGCGACGTGAGCACCGTGAAGATGGACGGATCCGGGTGGTCGAAGCTCACCGTGTTGATGGTGTTGAAGCGCGCCAGGTCGTACGTGTACGGCGCGTAGTTGCCGTGCCAGGCCACCACGTCGAACGGCGAGTGGTCCAGCGTCGTCTCCCAGAGGTTCCCCTGGAACTTCTGCACCACGCGCGTGGGGCGCTCCACGTCTTCATACGCCGCGTCCGGCGCCACGAAGTCGCGAGGGTTCGCCAGGCCGTTGGAGCCGATGGGCCCCAGCTCCGGGAGCCGGAACTGCGCGCCGTAGTTCTCACAGATGTAGCCGCGCGCGGGGCCGTCCGGCAGCTCCACCCGCATGCGCATGCCGCGAGGAATGAGCGCCACGTGGCCGGGCGGAACGCTCAGCACGCCCAGCTCCGTCACGATGCGCAGCGCGCCCGACTGCGGGACGATGAGCAGCTCGCCGTCCGCGTTGAAGAACGCCGTGTCCGTCATGGACGCCGTCGCGGCGTAGAGGTGCACCGCCGCGCCCATGCCTTCCGCCGGGGAGCCGTTGCCGCCCAGCGTGAAGAGGCTTTCGAGGAAGGTGGTGGGCGCCGTGGGCATGGGCGCCGGGCTCCAGCGCAGCCGGTTGGGCGAGGGGGGCACCTCCCGGAACGGTCCGCTCCTCAGCGTGCGGGCGTCCACCTGCCGGTACGCCGGGTGGCCCGCGCTGGGCCGCAGCCGGTAGAGCCACGTGCGCCGGTTCACGCCGCGCGGCGCGGTGAACGCGGTGCCGGAGAGCTGCTCCGCGTAGAGGCCGAACGCGACGCGCTGAGGCGTGTTCTGGCCCACTGGAAGCGCACCGGGGACCGCTTCCGATGCGTGCTCGTTCCCAAAGCCTGTCAGGTGGCGGACGTTTTCCATGGCGCCCGAAATAGTAACAGATGTAACCAATGCGGCAAGGCTCAGGGGGCGGGCTTGAGGGCGCGGATGGCGGCGCGCTCCACGCGCTCCAGCAATGTGCGCAGCACGGCGCGTTCAACGGACGACAGCTCCGCCAGCACCTCCGCCTCCGCTTCGAGCGCCGCGGAGGCGATGCGCTGGTAGAGCCGGCGGCCCGAGGCGGTCAGCGTCAGGCGCCGTGAGCGGGCGTCGCTCTGGCTCGTGGCGCGCCGCACCAGACCGCGCTCCTCCAGGGAGCGCGCGGCGCGGCTGACCGGGACCTTGTCCATCCGCGTGCGCCGCACCAGCTCCAGCTGCGAGCGCTCGCCGTCCTCGCCCAGCACCGCGATGAGGCGCCACTCCTGGGTGGAGAGGCCGTCCTCGGCCGCGTACACGCGGGCGATGCGCTGGCTCACGAGGTTGTCCGCGACCGACAGGCGATAGGGGAGGAAGTCATCGAGGGTGAGGCTCGCGGCGCGTGCTTTCTTCATCGGGCGGGGGACTATAGCCAGCCATCCAAGCGGGCGGACGCGGCGGGTGCATTGCATGGGGGGCCAGGGGCGCGGACCTTCATGGGCAGGGAGGCCCACCATGGCCACGAGCAAACAGCGCGCCGCCGGGCGCAAGAACATCAAGAAGGCCGCGACCGCCGCCAAGCGCAAGCGCACGCTCACGAAGCTTCCCAAGAGCACCCGCACGGCCCTGGGCAAGCAGGCCAACAAGGTGAAGCGCGCCAAGGCGAAGGCCCGCTGAGGGATGCCGCTCTGGCTTCAGGCCGGGTTGTGGGGGCTGCTCGCCGGAAGCGCGCTGCTCGTCGGCGCGGCGGTGGGCTATGCCGCCCGCCTGCCCACGCGGCTCATCGCGGGCATCATGGCGTTTGGCGCGGGTGTGCTCATCTCCGCGCTCTCCTTCGACCTGATGGATGAGGCCTTCCACCAGGGCGGCTTCATCCCCACCGCGCTGGGCTTCGTCGCCGGAGCTGCCGCCTACAGCGCGGCCAACGCGGCGCTCGCGAGCCGGGGCGCGAAGCACCGCAAGCGCTCCGGTGGGAAGCAACCCTCGGAGGCGCAGCACGGCGGCAGCGGGATGGCCATCGCCGTGGGCGCGCTGCTGGATGGGATTCCGGAGTCCATCGTCATCGGCGTGAGCCTCATCGCCGGAGGCGCGGTGAGCCTCGTGGCCGTCGCCGCCGTCTTCCTCTCCAACGTCCCGGAGGGGCTCTCCTCCGCGGCGGGAATGCGGCAGGCGGGGCGTTCCAGGGGCTACGTCTTCGGCGTGTGGAGCGGCATCGCGGTCATCTCCGGCCTGGCGTCGCTGCTGGGCTACGTCGTCTTCCGGGGGCTTTCTCCCAGCGCCGTGGCGGGCACCACGGCCGTGGCGGCGGGCGCCATCCTCGCCATGCTCGCGGACACGATGATGCCGGAGGCCACGGAGGGGGCGCACGACCTCACCGGTCTCATCACCGTCGCGGGCTTCCTCGCCGCGTTCGTGCTCAGCAAGCTCGGCGGTTGAGGGGGGGCCCTGGGGACGGTCTTTTGGGGGAATGCGCGGGTGCTGGTGGCGCAGGCCCCGGAGTCCGGCGCCCGGGAGGTCCCCTTTCCCGCGACGCCCTTTCCGGATGGCGGCCTGGACGCGCGTATCCACCTGGGCCGCCCGCGCAGCTCGAAGATCATGACGACCTTCGGCTTCATCCTCGCGGCGGCGCTGGTGTTCGGTCTGCCGGTGATGATCGACGGCTTTCTGGACTCGGGCTCGGACAGGACCCTGAAGCTGTTCCTGGGCGTGCCCTTCACGGCCGTGGGCATCGTGGGCGTGGTGATGGTCGTCACGGGCTTCAGGCAGGGAGGGCGCATCGCGCGGGAGAACAAGGCCCGGCGCGACACTCTCATCGAACAGAAGACCCAGCTGGAGGCGGAGCTGCGGGACCTGCGGGCCCGCCGCGACGGGATGCGCTCGCGGCAGTGGCAGCCCCGCCCTTCGATTCCGCTCGTCGCCGTGAACTTCTAGTAGGCGCACGCGCGGTTGTTGCACCACCCCTGCGTCGTGCCGCAGACGCAGTCCGAGTCATCGATGCAGCGGGTGGACGGGCACGTCGGGCCGCCACCACCACCGCCACCGCCCGGGAGGACATAGGAGCAGGCGTTGCGCGTGCACGTCACGGAGTTCGCGTTGGGACACGCGTTCCAGCAGTCAGCCTCCGAGGAGCACCGGACCGAGAAACAGATCAGCCCCGCGGCCTCCTCGGGCGTGGGCTCGGAGGTCAGGGCCTCGGAGGAGTCGGAGGCGGCGCACACCGCCTGCGTGGCCAGCTCCAGCACTGGCGCGGACGGCTCCGCGAAGGCCGTGGTGGCGGCGAAGGACAGCAGGACGGCGACGCTCCAGGACAGGCTTCGGCGGGACGACGACATGGCGGCGGGCTCTTTCCCTCCCAGTGAAGCCATGCGGCGCTGCATGGGGAGTCCTGGGAATGCAAAATTATCATGACTGTCCGGGCTGAGGCCGCGCGGGCCCTGGTGACAGCGGCCATCAGCCCCTGACAGTGGACATCAGGGCCGGGCCTTCAGGCTCAAGCCAACCCACTGGAATCACGTGAGGGACATGCGCTCCGGAGGCGGCACGACGGTTGCTCTAGGGGAGGGCACACGACGTCTTCCGCTTCCGAGGCCCACCATGAAGCTCCGCTCCTCCTCCTTCTCCGCGCCGTCCCTCCCCTCCGGCTCCCGCACGCGCAGCCCCAGTGCGCCCCCGAAGCTGGAGACGGTGAAGCCGCAGCGGGCGCCCACGGCGCTGGAGCTTCAGGACGGCAAGAACAAGCTCAAGCCTGCGGACCACGGTGTGGTGCACCCGGACCTGTCGGGCATCCGGACCCGCCGCGACAGCCGTCAGTCCGGCGCGGACTTCGCGGACTTCACGCAGGACGCGCGCAACTCCACGCACAAGCTGATGAGCCGCCCGGTGGGCAACCAGATGCTGACGGAGCTCAACGGCCGCACGCCGCAACTGAACCCCGGCGCGACGGGCACTCCGCGGAAGCCGCTGACGGTGGCGGACATCTACTCCGGCCGCAACGAGTCCATGCCGATGTCCCACCGCCCGCGCCACGACGGCACGCTCCAGTCGCTGCGCCCCGCGTACCGTCAGGACGGCCAGGCGGGGACGGGACAGGCCAGCCGCATCAACTACGACGAGACCCAGCCTGGCCCGCGCTTCAACAGCCTGGGCCACGAGTCCGTCCACGCGTGGCGCGCCGCCAACGGCACGCAGGTCAGCCCCCTGGCCGTCAGCAAGCACTCGGACGCGGAGGTGTTCAAGCGCTACCCCAGCCACTCGGCCCCGATGAAGGACACCGTGGAGACGCGCCTGCAGCTGCAGGAGGAGTTCGAGACCGTTGGCCTGCGCCCCACGCCGCGCATGCCGAACGCCCCCACGGAGAACCGCATCCGCGCCGAGCACGGGCTGCCCGCGCGCCAGGACTACTCGGGCTTCCGGCCCGGCGCGAACTCGAACCAGCAGAACTTCGAGAACTTCGACGCGGGCTCGGATGACCGCAGCCGCTTCCAGAAGTTCATGGGGACGCCGTCGCCGCTGGGGCGGATTGTCGGCGACCTGGAGAAGTAGTCGCGAAGCAGGCGCTCGCGCGCCAACGCGTCCGGGCGGATTGCCGCGTGCGCGAAGTCCCCCCACCGTTCCTTGAAAAGAACGCAGGCCGGGGGGGCCTCATGCGCGCGCATCTCCTGTTCATCCTCATCCCGTCGTTGATGGCACCGGTGACGTTCGCCCAGGCGCCGGAGGACAGCGCGGCCCAGCACGGGGCGCACGGCAAGCCGTCCGCGCTGTCGAGCCTGGGTTCGCTCGCCCAGGGCGCGGTGCTCTTCGACAACCTGGGGACCTTCCAGCGCAAGGTGACGACCCGGTCGCCCGAGGCGCAGGCCTTCTTCGACCAGGGCATGCGGCTGACGTATGCCTTCAACCACGACGAGGCCGCGCGCTCGTTCGCCCGCGCCGCGCAGCTGGACCCGTCCTGCGCCAGCTGCTTCTGGGGCGTCGCCCTGGTGCTGGGGCCCAACTACAACGTGCCCATGCTGCCGGACCGGGCCGCGCTCGCGTGGACCGCGCTGCAAAAGGCCCAGGCGCTCGCCCCCACGGCGTCTCCCGAGGAGCAGGCGCTCATCGGCGCGCTGTCCAGGCGCTACGGCGGACCGGAGCCGCGCACGCCGGAGGAGATGAAGCCCTTCTCGCAGGCGTACGCCAATGCCATGCGCGACGTGGCGAAGCGCTTCCCGGACGACCTGGACGTGCAGGTGCTCTTCGCCGAGTCCCTGATGAACCTCAACCCGTGGAAGCTGTGGACGCTGGACGGCAAGCCGGAGCCGGGCACGGAGGAGATCGTCTCCCGGCTGGAGTCGGTGCTCGCGCGCGCGCCAAACCACCCGGGCGCCAATCACTATTACATCCACGCCGTCGAGGCGTCGGACCACCCCGAGCGCGCGCTGGCCTCCGCGGACCGGCTGCCGGGGTTGATGCCCGGCGCGGGGCACGTGGTGCACATGCCGGCGCACATCTACCAGCGGGTGGGCCGTTACGCGGACGCATCGGAGAGCAACCGCCGGGCGGTGCAGGCGGACAATGCCTATCTGCGCCAGGTGGAGCCCATCGGCTACTACCCCATGTACCTCGCGCACAACTGGGGCTTCCTGTCGTTCTCGTCGTCCATGGAGGGGCGCGCGGGTGAGTCCATCCGCGCCGCGCGCGAGTCCGCGAAGGTCCTGCCGCCGGAGATGCTGACGGCGATGCCGGGCATGGACTTCTTCGCCTCCGAGCCGCTGCTCGCCATGGTGCGCTTCGGGCGCTACGACGCGCTGCTCAAGGAGCCCCGGCCGGACGCGAAGTACCCGGTGCTGACGGGGATGTGGCTGCACGCGCACGGGCTGGCGCTCGCCGCGAAGGGAGACTTCGAGCAGGCCCGCGCGGAGCACGCGGAGCTGGTGAAGCTGGCCGCCAGCGTCCCGGACACGATGACCGCCGGGAACAACCCGGCGAAGGACGTGCTGGACGTGGCGGCGCGCGTGCTGGATGCCTCCATCGCCGAGCGCCAGGGCTGCGCCGACGCGCTGACGCGCTGGGAGGACGCGGTGCGCGCCGCGGATCAGCTGGCCTACTCGGAGCCCAGTGACTGGTACTACCCCGTGCGCCACTTCCAGGGCGCGGCGCTGCTGGACGCGAAGCAATACCGGGCCGCGGAGGCCGTCTACCGCGAGGACCTGCGCCGCAACCCCGGCAACGGCTGGGCGCTCTTCGGGCTCGCCGAGTCGTTGAAGGGGCAGGGCCGCACGGCCGAGGCCGCCGCCGCGCGGCAGCGCTTCAAGACGGCCTGGGCGAACTCGGACATCGTGCTGCTCACCCGCACGGCCTTCTGACGTCAGCGGGCGCGGCGTGGGCGGAGCGTCATCCTCGCGCGGACGCCAATCCGCCCCGTCCTGACTCCCGGCGTCAGAAGCGCGCCTGGAGCAGCACGTTGAAGCCCACGGAGTTGGCGGGCTGGTAGACCGGGTCCGCGATGCCCGTGACGTCATCCTCGAAGCGGGTCCGGTTCGGGTCGTGCGTGTAGGAGACCTCCGCCAGCACGCCGGCGACCTTGCCCAGGTCCCAGCGGGCCGTGGCCTTCACCGTCACCACCAGCCCCGGGTCGTCGCCCGAGGGCAGCAGGGTGATCATGTTGGGCCCCCGGAACACGGCGGTGTAGTTGCGCTCCGGGAGGCCCACCGGCGCGCTCCGGAGCGAGGCGGGGCGGGTGAAGCGCACGAGCAGCCCGGGCGTCAGCCCCCAGTCCTGGAGGTGGTAGTCGGTGCTCAGCGTGCCGGACATCTCCGCGCTGGCCTCCGCGTCGTCCTGGAAGTCCTGGTACGGGGGGAACCCGGGCACATCGACCTGGATGAAGGAGAGCGTGCGGACATAGGCCAGGGCGTGCGCGCGCCAGAAGCCCTGCTTCACCCGCGCCTCCAGCGCCCCCGCGCCCCCCGTCTGCGTGGTCCGCTGGCGGAAGGACTCTGGATCCAGCAGCGCCTGCGACACGTAGCTGCCCTCCAGCGACACCGACGCGGCGAACCCGCCCGGATACGTCTCCGGCTGGAAGAAGCGCTCGAAGAAGGTCGGGTCGCCCTGGTACAGCGCCAGGTCGACGTTGTTCCCGATGGGCGCGCCCCGGTGCCAGACCGCGCCCAGCGAGGCCCCGCGTACGGGCTGGTGCAGCTCGGTGCCGGAGACGCCGTTGGTGGGAATCTGCCCCCGGTCGAGCACGGTGCCCTTCAAGGCCAGACGCAGCTCGGGCGTGACGTCCAGGAAGCCGCCCGCGAGCAGGGCGTAGCGGCGGGAGTACTCCAGCAGCAGGTCATCAAGCACGGCGGCGGACTTGACCGCCACGAAGGCCTCCCACCGCCGCCGGGTCAAGCGCAGCTCCAGCGCGGACTCGTTTCCCGCGCGGCGCAGGAAGGCCTGCCGTTCCCAGGTGACCGGGTACGTGAAGCCCATGTACAGCCGCGACGTGGTGATGGGGTGCACCGCCACGGCGAGCCCCTCTCCGGACTCCCAGCCCGACGGCCGGTAGCGCAGCCGCACGTTGCTGCCGAAGTCCTGCAGGGTGATGCCCGTGGTGGCCGGCGCGGAGAGGAAGAACGACAGCGTGGCCTCCGCGCGCAGGCCCGACGCGAGCTCCGGCGTATGGCCCTCCAGCGCGGCGTGGAAGTACGTGGCCGACCCTTCGACGTCGATGTCGTCGTCGAAGCCCTGGAAGGACAACCGCGCCTGGAAGGGCGGTTCGGTGGACGTGACTTCAGGTGACTGTCCCAGGCACAGCAGCAGGGGAAGCGTCAGGAGTGGAGACGTCATGGGCGCGCGCGTCTAGCACGTCCCGCCCGTGACAGGAATCAAGACGCCGCGTCGATGCGGCTGTGGCGCTGCGTGTCTGGCATCACCGTGTAGACGAGCAGCGAGCAGAAGATGCAGGCCGTCACGTACCAGAAGAACCACGGCTCGTGCCCGGCCAGCTTCAGCCGCGTGCCCACGTACTCCGCGGTGCCGCCAAAGAGCGACACCGTCAGCGCGTAGGGCAGCCCCACGCCCAGGGCGCGGATGCGCGCGGGGAACAGCTCCGCCTTCACCACGGCGTTGATGGACGTGTAGCCGGAGAGGATGACCAGCGCGGCGAGCACCAGCATGAACGCGGTGAGCGCATCCCGCGTCCGCGTCAGCGCGGTGAGCAGCGGCACCGTGCACAGCGTGCCCAGGATGCCAAACCCCATCAGCACCGGCCTGCGGCCCACCTTGTCGGAGACGTAGCCCAGCACCGGCTGGAGCAGCATGTAGAGGAACAGCGAGCCCGCGGAGATGAGCGTGGCTTCGTCCCGCGTCAGCCCCACCGAGTTCACCAGGAACTTCTGCATGTAGACAGTGTATGTGTAGAAGGCCAGCGTCCCGCCCATGGTGAGCCCCACCACCACGGCGATCTCCTTCGGGTGGCGCAAAAGCTCGCGCATGGGATGGTGCCCGGTCTTCTTCGCCGCCTCGCGGGTGAAGGCCTCCGTCTCCACCATGTTGCGCCGCATGTAGAAGCCGAAGATGGCCAGCGCCGCGCCAATGCCAAACGGGATGCGCCAGCCCCACGCCTCCAGCTGCGGACCCGTGAGCAGGAGCCGCTGCAACACCAGCAGCGTCAGCGTGGCCAACAGCTGCCCCATGATGAGCGTGACGTACTGGAAGGAGCTGTAGAAGCCCCGGTGGCGGGAGGTGGCCACTTCGCTCAGGTAGGTGGCGCTGGTGCCGTACTCGCCGCCCAGGGAGAGCCCCTGGAGCAGCCGCGCGAGCAGCAGCACCACGGGCGCCGCCACGCCGATGCGCGCGTACGTGGGGCAGATGGCGATGACCAGCGAGCCCAGGCACATCAGCGTGACGGACAACGTCAGCGCGGACCTGCGGCCCTTCTGGTCCGCGTAGAGCCCCATCAGCCAGCCGCCCACCGGCCGGATGAGGAAGCCCAGCGCGAACACGCCGGCGGTGTTGAGCTGTTGCACCAGCGGGTCCGCGTCCGGGAAGAACGCGTGCGCGAAGTACAGCGAGAACGCCGAGTAGACGTAGAAGTCGTACCACTCGATGAGGTTGCCCACCGAGCCGCCGAAGATGGAGAGCAGCCGCTGCCGCACGGGGGACATGGGGCGTGCCGCTCAGGCCTTCAGCGTGCGGCCGAACAGCTCCTGGAGCCGCGTCCAGTGCGTCTCCGCGACCTCCGCGTTGAACTGGGGCGTGCCCGGCACCGAGTAGCCGTGCTGCGCGCCGGGGTAGAGCTCCGAGGTGTACTTCACGCCCGCGTCCTTGAGCGCCGCCTCCAGCGTGCGGATGGCGTCCGCGGGCATGGAGTTGTCGTTGTCCGCGTGGCCGAAGTACAGCTCCGCCTTCACCTGGTTCACCAGGCGGTGGGGGCTGTCGGGCGCGTCCGTGGCCAGGCGGCCGCCATGGGACGACGCCACCGCGCCGATGCGGTCCGGGAAGTCCGCGCCCATGCGCACGGCGATGCCGCCGCTGAAGCAGTAGCCCGCCACGCCCGCCTTCGGGCCCTTCACGAACGGCTGGCGGGAGAGGAAGTCCAGCTGGGCGCCCGCGTCCGCCTTCAGGCGCTCCGGCGTCAGCGTGCCGATGAGCGCGTAGATGCGCTTGCGGAACGCCTCGTCATAAAAGGTGCCCTTGAGGTCCAGCTTCGACGACGGGGCCTCCCGGTAGAACACGTTGGGCAGGAGCACCACGTAGCCGGACTTCGACAGGCGCCGGGCCATGTCCTCGAACACGGGCCGGACACCAAAGGCATCCGGAAGCATGATGACCGCCGGCCACGGACCCGAGCCTTCCGGCTGGAACAGCTTCGCGTCCATCACTCCATCCGCGGTCTTGATGTCGACGTCCTGCATGGTGTGGGTGACCTCCATGGCGGGCGGTGCATGCGCCCGGCCTGGAGGTGACACCACACGCGCTGCCGATGCGCCATCCGTTTCGCACGGCCCCCCCTCGCTCCGTGCGAAACGGACACTGGCTTCCCTTGCGGGAAGGCTACTTGACGCAGTTGCCCCAGCCGCGCTTGCTGTTGCTGACGGTCATCTCCCAGTAGCGGGTGCCGGCGTTGTAGTCGATGGTCACGCCGTCGTCGTAGTCGCTGGTGCTGAAGTTGCCGCCGATGCCGGACAGCATGCAGGCCACGCCACCCGGATTGTAGGCCAGGTTGTGCGTGAAGGTGCCCGGGTTGCCGGCGATCCACAGCCAGCCGCCCGCATCCGAGGGCACGTCCACGCAGAGGGCGCGCGCTCCGCCCGCCGCGCCCAGGTTGCCGCCCAGGTACCAGTTGTAGCCGTCATTCCAGACGCGGGCGTAGTCGGCGTTGGCCGTGAAGCCACCCGCGGCCTCCACCTGCGTGAGGAAGCAGCGGCGGGCCGAGGTGACCGCGCCCAGCAGCTTCGCCGCCTGGCCGTCGTACCAGGAGACCTCCGGGGTCCGGTTGGTGGCGGTGTTGATGCACTGGACGTCCGTGCGCAGCGCCTTGCTGTTGCTCTGGTTGATGAAGATCTCCCAGTTGCCGGCGTACTGGAAGACGCCCGCGCCGGCCCAGCTGGTGCCCTTCAGGTTGCCCCGGATGCCGCGCAGGAAGCAGGTCCGGTTGGTGGCGGTCCCGATGGTGGTGGACGTCAGGCCGTTGGCGGAGGTGCCCCACCAGTACGTGCCGCCCAGCCCGATGCCCTGCTCGCTCGTCCCGAGCGCCGCGTCCTCGGGAGCCGAGGGAGCGGCGGCCTCGGTGGCACCTTCGCCCGTCATGGACCCGTCCATCATCGGGTCGCCGCCGCAGCCCACCGCGAAGAGGCAAAGGGGCGCCGCCAGGAACAGCTTCCGCGCGAAGTGATTCGTGTGCATGTCGTTTCTCCGTTCGTCGTTCAGGGAATGCCAGCGATGCGTCCTGCCTTGCCGCCAGCGGGGAACGGAACGGGACATGAGCAACGCGGATGCCAACGCCGCGCCCCGGGAGGAGTGCCAGGGGAACGGCAAGCCTTGCGCGTTCCCGGTGCCCGGGACGTGGCAAGGCTTGCACGGACGGCAAGAGTTGCATGGCAGGTGTGCCCGGGCGGGGCTGCTGGCAGGATTCCCCCCGGTTCATGGAGTGGGAGGACAAGGTGGGCATGCATCACGAAGGCGCGGCCGTGGTCCGGACCCTGGTGCTGCTGGGCGCGTTGTTCGGCGCCGGCGCCCGGGCGGAGGTGACGCGCGCGGAGTTCCTGGTGCCCTCCGAGGAGGGCGTGGAGGTCTCCGTCCGCGAGGTGAAGGACACGGGCATGCAGGTGGCCAACCTGCCCCCGCTCATCCTCCTGCACGGCGCGCGGGTGCCGGGGCGGGCCTCGTTCGACCTGCCCGTGGAGGGAGGCTCCATCGCGGCGGAGCTCGCCCGCGCGGGGCACGCGGTGTACGTGATGGACGCGCGCGGCTATGGCGGCTCCACGCGGCCCCTGGCCATGAGCACGCCCGCCAGGGGCCGGCCGCTGGTGAACTCGCACGAGGTCGTCCAGGACGTGCACGCGGTGGTGGGCTGGGTGAAGGCGCGCACGGGGCAGCGCCGCGTGGGGCTCTTCGGGTGGGCCACGGGAGG
>NZ_RAWL01001072.1:0-452 GCF_003668885.1 Corallococcus sp. AB049A
GGTGATCTCCAGCAGTTCGTCGTAGCTGACCGGCTGGGCGATGGCGCGTGCGGCATTCATCGCCAGATAGGACTGCGGCGTGCGCTGCTGCTGGCGGATCAGTTCCTCGACCGCCGCCCGGCCTTCGCCCTTCTTCACCAGCACGTCGACCACGCCCATGGCATGCATCTCCTCGGCACTGTAGACCCGGCCGTCGAGGATGATCTTCTCGGCCAGGTGGGGGGACACGCGCCGGCACAGGAAGGAGTACGCACCCATGCCCGGGAACAGGCCGAACAGCACCTCCGGCAGGCCCAGTCCGCTGCCTTCCTCGGCGACGATGGTGTGGCAGGCCAGGGCCATTTCCAGGCCGCCGCCGAGGGCGTCACCCTGGATCAGCGCGATCGAACGGACATCGCCACCGAACCCGGTATGCAGGTGGTGCACGCCCTCCACGCAGCGCTGGGCGTAAT
>NZ_RAWL01001073.1:0-452 GCF_003668885.1 Corallococcus sp. AB049A
TCTTCATGATGGGCGCCAATCTGTTTTTCACTTTCAGATTCCATCTGTCGCTGGTGTCATCGGGCATCATTCTCGTCACCTATTTTCTGGCGGCGACGCAGTTTCCTGAAGACGCTTTCTACAAATTCGCTTTCGGCACCTTCTATATCTCCTGCTTCGTCTTCACGTCTTATGTGAACTGGAACCTGAACAGGGAACGCTACCATGTCTTCGTCAACGGGCTGGAAGCGAAGGCCCAGCAGAAGGCGGCGGATGAGCGTGGCCAGGCGCTGCTGCGTCTTTCCAACACCGATTCCCTGACCGGGCTGCAGAACCGCCGCGCCATCGATCACCATCTGCGCCTGTTGTGGGATAACTGGATGAAGAAGGAAGAAGGTTTTTCCGTATTCCTGATCGATGTCGATTTCTTCAAGAAATACAACGACCGTTATGGCCACCAGGAAGGCGACAAG
>NZ_RAWL01001074.1:0-452 GCF_003668885.1 Corallococcus sp. AB049A
TCCCACGACTTCTGCACCAGACGCCGGTCGCAGACCTCCCCGGCATCCTCCAACGCTGCCTGTTCGCGCAAATACTTTGTTGCTCGGCAGCGCTGCCCGCGATGCGCAGTGCCGGCCGCGGCACGATCATCAACATCGCATCCGATGCCGCGAAGATCCCGACGCCAGGAGAAAGCGTCATCGGCGCGGCGATTGCCGGCATCGTGATGTTCACGCGAGTCCTGGCCGTCGAAGGCAAGCGTGACGGGATTCGGGCGAACGTGTTGACGCCATCAATGACCAGCGGCACTGATCATTACCGCAAGGTGATGGAAGACCCGTTCTCCGGCCGTTTGTTCGCGAAGGCTGAAAAGATGGCTGCTCTAGGGGTTGTAAGCAAGGAGGAACTGGCAGGCTTGGCCGTCTTTCTGGCGTCTCCCGCTGCCGCGAAGATCACCGGACAAGCCATCAGC
>NZ_RAWL01001075.1:0-452 GCF_003668885.1 Corallococcus sp. AB049A
GACGGGGCCAGGCACCCCCTCGGTTGCCTTCGCTTTAGCGAGCCCGACGATTTCGGGGATCCGCCAGGGGTGGGTGACCTGGAAGGCGAACTTCGTGACGGGCTTGATCATCCCGATCTGGTCGATCCCGGCCTGCAGCAGATTGCGTTCGCTCTCCCGCAGCGGCGGGGCGCCAGCGATGACGATCATCGGGACGCGATCGAGGAACGCATCGCCCACTGCGGTGACGACGTTGAGAAATCCGGGGCCCGAGGTGACGACCGCGACCGCAGGCGTACCGGTGGCCTTGGCATAGCCGGCCGCCGCATGCCCGGCGGTTGCCTCGTGGCGGGTGTCGGTCAGTGAGATCCCGTACTTTCGGCACTCGACGAAGAAGGCGTCGAGGTGCCCGCCGTGAAGGGTGAAGACGGTGCCCAAGCCCGAGCGCTGGAGCGCTTCAGCCAGGTAGGAGC
>NZ_RAWL01001076.1:0-452 GCF_003668885.1 Corallococcus sp. AB049A
GGCTAATGCTTAGCACTCAACCCCGTACGTCCATGGCGCCACCGCCGGAGCACAGCAGATGTATTTGCACCG
This sequence comes from Corallococcus sp. AB049A, assembly GCF_003668885.1. Lineage (NCBI taxonomy): Bacteria > Pseudomonadati > Myxococcota > Myxococcia > Myxococcales > Myxococcaceae > Corallococcus > Corallococcus sp. AB049A. Next base: position 73 of record NZ_RAWL01001076.1, read on the forward strand.
TCTTAGCGTGCTTATCTCGTTCCTGCACTCCCATGCAAGCACACTCACTCGGCTTCAGCTTCACCATCTCGCCCGCTCCCAAGACCGGGCGTTTCTTGGCACCTATGGATGTTTACACAGTGCACCACTAGCAAAATACTGCATAACGGCATCTGCACCATTCTGCACCAATCTGCTTAATCCGCCAAAGCATTGGCGCGGTCTTCTCCCATATTGGCTAATGAGTGGGTCGCTCTTTCCCCAGACGGGGCCCCAGACACTAGCGAGAGGCCTTTGGCGACAGGCCGACGCACGCACGTTTCAACACCACGTTGACCTTTTCCCTTGCATCTGCAGGTAAAGAGCCCTCCTTGGCACCACATGCGCGCCACTGTACGACC
>NZ_RAWL01001077.1:0-451 GCF_003668885.1 Corallococcus sp. AB049A
ACATATTCCTCTTCAAAATCTCCGCTTTCCACAGCAAGAGTGAGCGCAGGACAGTATACACTTCTAAGCTCAACAGTAGGATCAATTTCTCTTAAAGCTTTTTCATAAACTCCACTTTCAACGCAGGATTTTGTAGCTACCAAGGCTACTTTTTTATTTTTCGTCCTCTCTACTGCATTTTCACTTCCAGGTTTGACAACACCAATAATAGGATAATCGTAGGTTCCATTTGACTTTTTGAGCCCATAACTTGTTGCAGTATTGCACGCAATAATGGAAAGATCAACACCTAGATCATTAAAAAACCCCATGGCTTCTATGGTATAATCTCTTATTTCTTCTGCACTTCTTGCACCATATGGCATCCTCAAAGTATCTCCAAAAAAAACAAAATTTTTATTCTTGATTTTATTTAAAGCAACTTTTAAAACAGAAAGGCCACCAACTCCAC
>NZ_RAWL01001078.1:0-451 GCF_003668885.1 Corallococcus sp. AB049A
GTGTAGGGACGGAGCTTGTTGGCTTCCGCTCGGGTGTTGATTACTGCGACTGTGCGCTCTTCCAGGACAGATTTCAGTTTCGCCTGGTCGCCCTTGACGCGTTCCAGCTTGTCAGTCACGCGCTCTTGGCTTGCTTTCAGCTCCAGAAGGCGTGTTCGCAGCTCTCCTGTGCGCTTCTCTTTCTCCCGTAGCGCAACCTCGACATTTTTACGGTTTTGCTGCATCTGCTCCAGTTGTTCCTCCTTCTCCTCCCTAGTGTGGTACAGCTGCTCAATGTCATTCTTCGTGCGCTCGGAGGAGTTGTAGTGCTGGTCGATGACGCTGGTTTGCGACTCGCGGAAACGAATGAAGTTGATGATGTAGCTGAAGATCTTGACCAGGCGCGGATACGTAGGGCGGTAGAGGTCGGAGAAGGTGAAGTCCTTGACGCCGCATTCGACCAGGAGTCTAC
>NZ_RAWL01001079.1:0-451 GCF_003668885.1 Corallococcus sp. AB049A
GTCAACGCCGGTGATATCGAATTTCGTACCGTGCACCCGTGAATCATGCTTCCCGGTACGCCCCACATTGGAGAGGATAGTCCATTGCTGGTGCAGCCAGAGAGCGCATTATGACGAGCCTTCGCCCCAACCTCCCCGATTGCCTAAGGAACAGCATCGCTCCCGACACCGGAGGGACGCCTCAATCTAAACAAGCGGGCGAAGGGACTGAAGATCTGATGCAAGAAGGAATCGTGACCGCCACCGGTCACACCCAGAGGTGCGCCGCACGAAGAGGGCACATACCAAGTACCAAACCACTGGTCAAACACCGAGAACACTGTGGCGAAATTGCTACCCACCCCTTCCCCGTTGCGCACGTGATGCCATCTATGCATCGCGGGCGACACGAATAAGCGACCCAAGGCGCCATAGGTCCATGGCAGGTTCGCGTGAATGAACAAGCCATAGT
>NZ_RAWL01000108.1:0-22032 GCF_003668885.1 Corallococcus sp. AB049A
AGATGGGTATAAGAGACAGCCCCAGGGGTTGGTGCGCGGATACTGGCGCAGCAGCGTGCACAGGCGGTGCGCGGCGACCATCGTCGCGGACGGCCGCGGCGGCTCGGCGTGCATCGCTGTCTGGCCCAACCGGGCCGCCTGCAGTGCCAGCGCATGCTGGACTTCGGGAGACCAGCGCTTGAATTCGAGCCATTCCATGGGCCTGCTCCTCGTTGAAGGAGCGGCCATTGAACCCACTTCAAACCCGGAAATCACGACGCCCCGCGTCGGCCGGGGGCGTCACTGACCTCCTGCTGACAGGCCACTCAGGCCTTCGAGGGGGTGGCGGGTCGGCCAATGAGCATCATCAGGCCGAAGGGGTTCCCCGGGTTGGTGAGCCGGTCGATTTCCCAGATGTAGTCGTCGCTCAGACCGTGGGTGAGCTCGCGCATCTCCTCCACGGAGTACGTGCGCAGACAGGACACCACGCCGTCGAACGCCGCCGCGATGGGGATGAGCGGCATGAGGTAGGTGAGGGCGAGCCGGTCCACGCGCACCGGGCGGATGAACGGCGTCGTCAGCGGCACGTTGATCAGCGCCGCCGCCGTCATCGCGATGGCCGGCCCGCGCCGCTCCACCAGCTCCATGATGGCGATGCCCCGCCGCTGGGCCACGGCGTCCGCCAGCACCTTGCGCGCCATCTCCGGCGGCAGGTGGTGGAACGAATTGCACATGATCCGGAAGCCCTTGTACGTGGCCGGCACCGCGGTCGCGTCCACCGGCGTCGTCACGTAGTCGATGCGGCCCGGGTTCGCCGCCTTGGCCTTCTCGAACGCGGAGATCTCCGGGTACAGGTCCGTCAAGAGCGCCGTGGCCTGGTAGCCCTCCTGCGACTCCAGCATCTCCAGCAGCTTCGGCACCGGCCCCGCGCTGCCCGACGCCATGTCCAACAGCTGCGTCTCGCCCATGGCCGCCATCGCGCCCTTGAGCCGCTTCACGAACTCCGAATAGCGGTCGTCCGACAGGCTCCACACGTACGCCAGGAAGTCCGTCACCCCGCGACGCAACACCTTCGGGAACCAGGGCTGATCCTCCAATTCAAAAAGTTGCAGTCTGGGCATAATCGCTGGGCGCTCCAAGGGGCTCAGGGGGGAGACAACGCCCGCACTGTCCCGCAGTCCCGAGCGACGTACAAGGGGCGCCTTCCAGGGGCATCCGCACACATCCGCAGCCCAGGGAATCCAAATAAACCCTGTATTCCTGCCGCCGCCGCAAAAACTTTAAAGCCTTGCAGGAAATCACGGCGCGAAAGGCAGACAGCGGACCGAGGGGACTGCTCAGCACTGCAAGGTTTCTGGAGGGGTGCGTTTGATTATCAGGCAGTCGGAAGCGCGCGGACCGGGTGTTTCTGACTCAGGGGGCGGGCAACCAGGATCGCCTTGAAACAGCGTATCCAGGGTGGGGTTGCTGAAGTTTATAGGTATTATTACTTACGACCGAGGGGGGCTTCGGTCGTCTGGTCGCTCGGTTCAAACGGTTCAGCTGGCACACAACGGGAGGGAGTAATGGCTCCGGAATCTGTTGATGTGATCGTTGTCGGAAGCGGCCCGGTGGGTGCCATGGCAGCCAACCTGCTTGGCCAGTACGGCCTGCGCACCGTGGTCATCGAGAAGGAGACCACCCCCCATACCCAGTCCCGCGCCATCAACGCGGATGACGAAGCGCAGCGCATCTTCCAGGCCGCGGGCCTGACGGGTGAGCTGGGGCCGGGCTTCCACCCGTGCCTGAAGATGACCTACGTGGATGACGAGATGCGGATGCTCGCCGAGGTGGACTTCACCAAGGTGGAGCGCCCCAACGGCCACCCCATCGGCTCGCTCTTCAACCAGCCGCGCCTGGAGGCGTCGCTGCACCGCGGCCTGGAGCGCTTCGCGCACGTCAGCATGTGGCGCGGCCACGAAGTCGAATCCTTCATGCAGGACGACGAAGGCGTGTCCGTGCGCGTGAAGGACAACGTCAATGGCCGCACCTTGACGGTGCGCGCGCGCTACCTGCTCGCGTGCGACGGCGCCAAGAGCGGCATCCGCCGCCGGCTGGGCCTGAAGCTGGAGGGCACCACGGCGCTGGAGCACGCGCTGGCCGTCTCCGTGGAGACGCAGTCGTCCGCGCCGGACTTCACCTACTACCCCTGCGGCCCGGAGCGCGTGGGCATCGTGACGCGCACCGCGCACGACGAGATCCGCTTCGACACGCTGGTGAAGCCGGGGCAGGACCTGGAGTACGTGAAGACGCCCGAGTACGTGCGCAGCATCATCGCGCCCTTCATCGACCCGGACACCGTGAAGGTGAAGAGCGTCAACCTCTACGCGTACCACAGCCGCATGGCGGAGAAGTGGCGCGTGGGCCGCGTGTTCCTGCTCGGCGACGCGGCGCACCTGATGCCGCCGTTCCTGGGGCAGGGCCTGTGCTCCGGCCTGCGCGACGCGGCGAACCTCACCTGGAAGCTGGCGCACGTGCTGGGCGGCGCCGCGGACGCGTCGCTCCTGGACACCTACGAGGTGGAGCGCCGGCCGCACGCCGCGGAGATGATGCGCCTGTCGGACTCGCTGGGCTCGATGCTGGCGTCGGGCGGCCCGTTCATGGCCCGCGCGCGCAACGCCTTCATCAAGCTGCTGTACTACATGCCCGTCACCGGCCCCTTCATCCGCGAGTACAAGATGAAGCCGAGCCTCTTCCACGCGGAAGGGTTCCTCTTCGGCGGCAAGCGCGGCAAGTCCAAGCAGGCGGCGGAAGGCGCCTACTTCCCGCAGCCGCGCGTGGAGCACGGCGAGGAAGGGGAGCGCCCGCTGGATGACGTCATCGGCCACCGCTTCGCGGTGCTCACGCGGCCGGGTGCGCCCGCGGACGTCCAGCAGGCCGCCAAGGCGCTGGCGGAGGACGTCGGCGGCGTGTGGCTGTCCGTGGCGCCGGCGGCGCGCTCGGGCGCGGGCCGCTCCGGCGAGGTGGTGGATCTGGAAGGCAAGCTGGGCGAGTGGTTCGCCCAGCACGGCTCGGACCTGGTCGTCCTGCGCCCGGACCGCTACGTCTACGCGGCCACGAACCGCGCGGGCGTCGCGCAGGTCCATGCGTCGCTGAAGCAGTCCATCCGGCCGCTCACCCGCTGGGGCAACCGCAACTCCCGGCGGGCGGCGCAGCTGGGGGCGTGAGGCGTCCTCAGGCGGCGGCGGACTGGAGCAGCTGCTTCGCCTTCGCCATGCAGTCGCCGTAGAAGCGCAGGTAGATGTCCAGGGCACGGGCGCCCGTCTTCGCGATGGTCGCCGCGTGCTCGGGCTTCTGGCCCAGCAGCTTGTTGAGCATGACCTCGTTGAGCGCGGTGTGGCCCACGTCCAGCTCCACGTGCTCCTTGATGAACGACAGCGAGTTCATCACGTCCGGACCCAGCACGCGCTTGCACTGCTCAATCAGGCGCGGCGCGAACACCACGGACAGGTTTTCAATCTCGTACTCGATGGCGACCTGGCCGCCCGGCATGGGGCCCGCGATGGTCTCCTCGTGGATCTCCCGGTACTCCTGCATGGCCCGGGTGGGGGCCTGCGCCATCAGGGCCTCCGCGTCCAGCTTGGGGAAGCGGCGCGCGTTCCAGCCGGCCACCAGGTTCTTCGTGTCCTCCACCATCATCAGGTGGTGACCGGCCTCGTGCTTGGCGTGGGTGATGAGCTTCTCGCCCACGTCCACCATCCCCGCCTTCACACACGCCTCACCGGCGCGGCGGATCCACCCGTCCACGGGCTCCGTCATGTACACGCCCAGGGCACACAGCTGGATGAGGAAGGCCTCCAGCAGGGCGGGGTCCACGTTGGGGTCCAGCAGCGTCGTCACGTGGGGACCGTTCGCCAGCAGGTGACGGACGTCGGAGACGTGGGGGAGGTACTGCTCTTCGACGAGGGGCTTGCTCATGGGGGGGAAACCTCTAGCGGGAGTGGGCACCACGACGCCCGATGGTGAGTTCGCTGATGTGCTCCAGAAAATCCGGGACGAGCTTGGAGGAGATGATCCACAGGTAGGGATCCGGCCCGTCGTGCAGGCCGCACTCCTGGATGTAGTCGCCGCCCTCGTCCTCGCGCAGGTAGAGGAATGAGGGGCGGTTGCGCGCGGCGTACCAGCGGCGGGCCGCGTCCAGGAGCGCCGAGTACGCGCGCGTTCCATCCCCCAGCAGGGAGAACAGGCGCGTGTTGTCCAGCAGGCGGAAGAGGTTCGCGCCCAGCTGGCCCAGCTCCACCACGGCGGCGGCGTGGGGGACGCCGTCGCGGCGGGCCACCAGCACGGTGCGCTCGCGCTCCATGCCGAAGCTCTTCCACTTCGCCGTCACCGGACCCATGTCCAGCCGGTCGCGGGTGAGGTCCAACGACTGCACGTAGCACTCGGGGAACTGCTGCCGGATGGTCGCCGCCAGCAGGCTCAGCTCGCTCGCGGTGGCGGGGCCCACCGTGTACGGGTGCACGCGGCCGGTCAGCTCGTTGCTGAAGGCCTTCATCTTCTGGATCTTCCGCGTGAAGGCCAGGGACGAACCGGACTCCATCTGGCGCTGCGCGTACTTCACGTGCGCCTTGTTGATCCACGGGTTGAGGGCCTCCACGTAGGCCACCACCCAGTGGAAGTCCGGGTCGCTCTGCGGGTGCTCGAAGGTGCGCAGGTACAGGTCGCGCATGATGGCGCCCGCCTCCTTCAGCCCCTCCGGCGGCTTGCCGGGCCGCTTCGCCACCTGGTGGCCCAGCCACGCGTGGCGGTACGGCTTGGTGAAGGACAGCGTCGCTTCAATGCCGCGCTCGGACGGCCAGACGGCGTTGCAGAACAGCTGGGGCACTTCCGCGGCGCGCTTCGCGAGCGACGCGAAGTTCTGCTTCAGCTCCTCGAACTCCGCCGGGGTGCTGCCACCCAGGCTGAAGAAGCCGGAGCGGTTGAAGAGGTCCCACAGCTGATCCACCAGGCCCTCGCTGGTGCGCGTGGCCGGGGACAGCGTCTGCGACACGAAGCGCACCCAGCGCGCCTCATCGGAAGAGTAGGGCAGCACGCTCAGGCCGCACAGCACGGTGCCGTCCGCGCGCAGGCCGCTGACGTAGCGGATCTCCCCGCGCACGCTCACGCGCTGACCGTCGCCCAGCTCCAGCTCGATGAGGGGCGGCAGCAGGCCGGGGAAGAGCAGGTCCTGCGGCTGGCAGCGCATGCACAGGCCGGAGAAGGAGATGTCCAGCACCTCGCGGCGCATCAGCCCCTGCTCGCGCCAGAGCGGGTGGTGGAACCGGGCGTGCACGCCCTCGGGGGCGGGGACGCGGCGGTGCCAGCGGTGACGGATGCGGAACAGCTCCGCGGGCAGGGACGTGAAGAGGCGGTCGCCCTCGGTCCGGCCCGTCTCCGCGCGCAGGCGGTAGGCGGAGTTGTAGCCGATGACGTCGATGTCGTACGCCGGCTCACCGAAGTCCGGGGTGGACTCCTCCGTGCGCCATTCCAGCTGGCCGGAAGACGCGTGGAAGCGCTCCAGCACCATGCGCACCACGCGGCCCTGGCGGCGCAGCACGCCCTTGTTCCCGGACGCGCAGATGGCGGTGAAGATGGAGCGGATCCGCTCCCCGTCCGTGATGATGTCCTGCACGGGCAGCGCGGAGGCCGCCGGCACCGCCACGCCCTGGCGCAGCGCGTCCGACAGGAAGCCCAGAATCTGACGGCCCTGCTCCTGCGTCACGCCCACCAGCTGCAGCCCCACCGGCGCGCTCGGGACGTCCATGTCCGTCCGGATGAAGGCGCCGTTGAGCGGCCCGATGGTGGCGCCGTTGCACGCCAGGTACACGGGGAAGGTGCGCGACTCGGTCGTGTCCGCCAGCGGCTGCCGCGGGGCCACCCACACCACCGTCGGGGACAGCCGCGTCACTTCACCCAGCACCGCGTCCGGCTGGCCCACCGCGCAGGTGATGGCCGTGGGACCACTGCCGTGCAGCGAATAGCCCGAGTCATCCAGGGCGGCTTCAGCGGGGGGAAGGGGAATCACGTTGTGCAGCGCATCGCCACTGCCGAATTCGATCGCATGCCGGAACTTCGAGGACGCCGGGAACCCTCCATCCATCGTCAGGACTCCCCTTCTGCGGCCAGCGCTTCCGTTGATGGTCGGCGATGTTGCGAGCACAACACTTCCTCCCTGACTCACTGGAGACGCTGGCGGCTCTGGATTCTGGGAAGACATATTGAAGATCTCGGCCGTAACAGTCAAATCGAATTTATATGCCGGGGCTGTTTTTCCATCCCACGTCCTGACTCACCCTGGGTCGCAATCGACCAGGGTTCTACGGGTTTTCCGAGGAGTAACCAGGACCCAGCGTGCGCATCCTTATCAGCAAAGTGGCGCGGCGCTGTAACCCTCCTTCACCTGAATAAGCGGTGGCGGTTCGGGGCGGCCGGGCAATGGACCCTGTCAGGGGGCGCCGTTATGGTCGTTGCTTCTGGGCCTGGGGGAAGGGAGCCGCGAATGAGCGCAGCGCTGGATGTGATGGGATCGCCGGGAGCCTCATCCGGTGGCCAGGGGCTTGAGTCCGTGGACCTTCCGGACGTGTTCCAGGTGGACGTGGCGGTGTGCGTGCGGGACGCGCTGGGGCTGCTCGGCGCGACGCGGCGGCTGCACGGCATGCAGGTGGCGCTGGAGCTCCCGGAGGATCCGGTGATCGCCCGGGTCAGCCGGCGCCGCCTGGAACAGGTGCTCCTGCTGCTCGTGGTCCACGCGGCGGACGTGGCCCCCCCGGCGGCGCCCGCCGTGCGCGTGGTGGTGGATCCTCCGGACGACTTCGGGGACGTGGGGCCGCGCCTCCAGGTGGTGATGCCCGGCGTGAGCCTGTCGGAGCGGGAGACGCAGTCGGTGGTGCTGTCGCCCCTGCGGGTGGGCGGCACCCAGCGGCGGCTGGCCCGCGCCCGGGAGCTGGTGGACGCCATGGGCGGAGAGCTTGCGCTGGAGCGCCTGGAGGAGGGGATGGCGGTGAGCGTCGTCCTTCCCGCGCCCGGGCTCGCGAGCTTCTAGCCAGCGTTCAAATCCGGAAAACGATCCTGCTTCCGGACCATTGGCTGCGATAAGCGCGGCGCACCCCGGGTGCGTCGAACCCTGGGGGACGTGCGGCCAAACTCCTTGACGATCGGGGGCGGGTTCTCGACTATCCGCCGCCTCTAAACACCCCGGTCTCAATCAGGAGTCTGCGTTCATGGCGCCTCCCTCTGGCGAGAAGATCACCCTGCAGAACGGCAAGCTGACCGTTCCGAACAACCCGATCATCCCCTACATCGAGGGCGACGGCACCGGCCGCGACATCTGGAAGGCCTCGCAGGCCGTGTTCGACGCGGCGGTGGAGAAGGCCTACGGCGGCAAGAAGAAGATCTCCTGGTACGAGGTGCTGGCCGGTGAGAAGTCCTTCAAGCAGGTGAACAACTGGCTGCCGGACGAGACGGTCGCCGCGTTCCGCGAGTACCTGGTGGGCATCAAGGGCCCGCTGACGACGCCGGTGGGCGGCGGCATCCGCTCCCTGAACGTGGCGCTGCGCCAGATGCTGGACCTGTACGTCTGCCTGCGCCCCGTGCGCTACTTCAAGGGCGTGCCCTCGCCGGTGAAGCAGCCGGACAAGGTGGACATGGTCATCTTCCGTGAGAACACGGAGGACATCTACGCGGGCATCGAGTTCGAGGCCGGCACCGCGCAGGCGGAGAAGTTCCTGGGCTGGCTGAAGCAGGAGTTCCCCAAGGAGGCGGGCAAGATCCGCTTCCCCGCGAACGTGGGCATCGGCATCAAGCCCGTGTCCCAGGAAGGCACGGAGCGCCTGGTGCGCGCGGCCATCCAGTACGCGGTGGACCTGAAGCGCAAGAGCGTCACCCTGGTCCACAAGGGCAACATCATGAAGTTCACCGAAGGCGCGTTCCGCAAGTGGGGCTACGACCTCGCCGCGCGCGAGTTCGGTGACAAGGTCTACACCTGGGACCAGTGGGAGGCCACCAAGGCCGCCAAGGGCGAGGAAGCCGCCAACGCCGAGCAGAAGGCCGCGGTGTCCGCCGGGAAGATCATCATCAAGGACTCCATCGCGGACATCACCCTGCAGCAGGTGCTGACCCGTCCGGACGAGTTCGACGTCATCGCCACGCTGAACCTCAACGGCGACTACCTGTCGGACGCGCTCGCGGCGCAGGTGGGCGGCATCGGCATCGCGCCGGGCGGCAACATCAACTACGTCTCCGGCCACGCCGTCTTCGAGGCCACCCACGGCACCGCGCCGAAGTACGCGGACCTGGACAAGGTGAACCCGGGCTCCGTCATCCTCTCCGGCGAGATGATGCTCCGCCACCTGGGCTGGCACGAGGCCGCGGACCTGATCATCAAGGGCATGGACAAGGCCATCGCGGCGCGCACCGTGACGTACGACTTCGCGCGCCTGATGAAGCTGGAGACGAAGGAGACCGTGTCCGAGGTGAAGTGCTCGGAGTTCGGTCAGGCCATCATCAAGCACATGTAGTCCCCACCCCAAAGCAGGAGGGCGAAACCATGGCTCACAAGAAGAAGAAGATCGGCCTCATCGGTGGCGGTCAGATCGGCGGCAACCTGGCGCTGCTGGCGGTCCAGAAGAACCTGGGCGACGTGGTGCTCTACGACATCCCGGCGGCCGAGGGTCTGGTCAAGGGCAAGGCGCTGGACATCAACCAGCTGTCCGCGGTGGATGGCTACGACTGCCGCGTCACCGGCTCCACGGACTGGAAGGACGTCGCGGGCTCGGACGTGATCATCATCACGGCCGGCGTGCCCCGGAAGCCCGGCATGTCCCGCGAGGACCTGCTGGACGTCAACCTGAAGATCATGAAGGACGTGGCGGGCAACATCAAGAACCACGCCCCGGACGCCTTCGTCATCAACGTGGCCAACCCGCTGGACGCGATGGTGTTCGCGCTCCACAAGATCGCCGGCCTGAAGGACAACATGGTCGTGGGCATGGCGGGCGTGCTGGACACCAGCCGCTTCAAGTGCTTCGTGGCCGAGGCCCTGGGCTGCTCCATCCGTGACGTGGAGGCGCTGGTGCTCGGCGGCCACGGTGACGACATGGTCCCGCTCGTGCGCCACAGCACCGTGGGCGGCGTGCCCCTGACCCAGCTCATCGCGAAGGACAAGCTGGACGCCATCATCGACCGCACCCGCAAGGGCGGCGCGGAGCTGGTGGGCCTGTACAAGACGGGCAGCGCCTACTTCGCCCCGGCCTCCTCCTCCATCGCCATGGCGGAGAGCTTCCTCTTCGACCGCAAGCGCGTGCTGCCGTCCGCCGCCCTGCTCAAGGGCCAGTACGGCATCAAGGACTTCTTCTTCGGCGTCCCGGCGCAGATTGGCGCGGGCGGCGTGGAGAAGATCATCGAGGTCGAGCTGAACGACGCGGAGAAGGCCGAGCTGAACAAGTCCTTCACGTCCGTGAAGGGCACCGTGGAGCTGGTGAAGCTGTAGTCCCGGTGACAGGTCGGGCCCGCCGGAATGCTGCTGGCGGGCCCGCCTGATGCCGTGAATGATCCGGGCTTATCCCCCGGCGCACCGTCCTTGCGGCGGTATTTTTCCAAGTTAACTAGCGTGTTGTTGGACTCGCACCTGGCACGGGTGCGGGGCAGCGTCGCGAAGCAGGACTTCAGCGGCCCCCCGTGAAGGCACCCCCCCGGCAGCCGGTGCTCAAGGAGACGATGATGGCGGCAGCAGCGCGATTCACGGTGGTGGGCGGCGGTCTGGCCGGGCTGATGACGACGATCAAGCTGGCGGAGGCGGGCCATCAGGTGGACGTGCTCTCGCTCGTCCCCGTCAAACGCTCGCACTCCGTCTGCGCCCAGGGCGGCATCAACGGCGCGGTGAACACGAAGGGTGAGGGCGACCACCCGGACATCCACGTCAAGGACACGCTGCGCGGCGGCGACTTCCTGGCGGAGCAGGTGTCCGTGAAGGGCATGTGCTACGCGGCGCCCGGCATCATCTACCTGCTGGACCGCATGGGCGTGACGTTCAACCGCACGCCGGAAGGCCTGCTGGACTTCCGCCGCTTCGGCGGCACCCTGCACAACCGCACCGCGTTCGCGGGCGCCACCACCGGCCAGCAGCTGCTCTACGCGCTGGACGAGCAGGTCCGCCGCTACGAAGCGGAAGGCAAGGTCACCAAGTACGAGTACTGGGAGTGGCTGGGCACGGTGAAGGACGAGTCCGGCCGCTGCATCGGCAGCGTGGCCATGGACCTGCGCACCATGGAGATCCGCACCTTCCCGGCGGAGGCGGTGTGCCTGGCCACGGGTGGCCCGGGCATCGTCTTCGGGCGCTCCACCAACTCCATCATCAACACCGGCACCGCCGCGGGCCGCGCGTACATGGAAGGCGCGCTGTACGCCAACGGCGAGTTCATCCAGGTGCACCCCACCTCCATCCCGGGCGAGGACAAGCTGCGCCTGATGAGCGAGTCCGTGCGCGGCGAGGGCGGCCGCGTCTGGGTGCCCAAGAAGAAGGGCGACACGCGCAACCCCCGGGAGATCCCGGAGAGCGAGCGCTGGTACTTCCTGGAAGAGAAGTACCCCAAGTACAAGAACCTGGTGCCGCGCGACGTGGCGACGCGCGAGATCTTCATGGTCTGCCGCGACCTGGGCATGGGCCTGGGCGGGCGCGACGGCGTGTACCTGGACGTGACGCACATCCCGGCCAAGACGCTCGACGCGAAGATCAAGGGCGTGATGGAGATCTACGAGAAGTTCGTCGGAGATGATCCGCGCCACACGCCCATGGTCATCTTCCCGGGCATGCACTACTCGATGGGCGGCCTGCACGTCTCCTTCGAGGCCGACTCGCGCACCCAGACGCCGCTGGACGGCAGCCCGGTGAACCAGAGCACCCGCATCCCGGGCCTCTACGCGGCCGGCGAGGCGGACTACGCCTTCCACGGCGCGAACCGCCTGGGCGCCAACTCGCTGTTGTCCTGCATCTACTCCGGCATGATCGGCGGCCCGGCGATGGTGTCCTTCGCCAAGAGCCAGACGACCAGCGCCGCGGCGATGCCGGAGAAGTACTTCGCGGACGCGAAGAAGTACTGGCAGGACCGCTTCGCCACCATCAAGGCGATGAACGGCGCGGAGAACCCGTACCAGCTCGCCAAGGAGCTGGGCGAGGTGATGACGGAGAACTGCACCGTCGTCCGCTACAACGACCGCCTGAAGAAGACGGTGGAGACCATCCGCGGCCTGAAGGACCGCTGGAGCCGCGTCAACGTGCTGGACACGGGCGTCGTCGCCAACCGCGCGTTGTCGTACACCAACCAGCTGTGGAACATGCTGGAGCTGGGCGAAGTCATCGCCACCAGCGCGCTGCTGCGCGACGAGAGCCGCGGCGCCCACTACAAGCCGGACTTCTCCCTGCCGGAGCCCAAGACGAAGGATCCGCGCGAGGATGCATCGTGGATGGAGCAGTGGCGCGCGCGGCACGAGAAGTGGGCGAAGACGACCATCGCCACGTACGCCGCCCAGGGCCCGCAGATCTCCTACCAGGACCTGCCCACGCCGGTGCTGGAGCCCGAACCCCGCTGGTACGCGTAAGGCGTTCGTTTTCTTTCCGGGCCCGCGCGCGTCTTTCCGGCTCGCGCGGGTTTCCGCCACCTGATTTGGCAGTGAAGGGAAGGGCAGCCGCACCATGGACACCGCACAGGCCAGCGCCGTCAGCTCGAAGACCGTCACCTTCCGCATCTGGCGGCAGGATGATCCGAACAAGCCCGGACACTTCGACGAGTTCAAGGTCCCCTATACGAAGGGCGCCAACGTCATCTCCTGTCTGATGGAGATCCAGCGCAACCCCGTCACCGTGGAGGGCAAGAAGGTGGCCCCCGTGGTGTGGGACGCCGCGTGCCTCGAGGAGGTGTGTGGCAGCTGCGCCATGAACATCAACGGCCGGGTGCGCATGGCGTGCTCCGCCCTGGTGGACAAGCTCCAGCAGCCCATCACCCTGGAGCCGATGAAGAAGTTCCCGGTGGTGCGCGACCTCACCGTGGACCGCGACCGCATGTTCGAGTCGCTCAAGCGCGTGAAGGGCTGGGTCCCCGTCGACGGCACGTACAACCTGGGCCCCGGCCCGCGCCAGTCGCAGAAGGATCAGTCCGTGATGTACGTGCTGTCCACGTGCATCACCTGCGGCAGCTGCCTGGAGGCGTGCCCCCAGGTGACGCTGGACAACGACTTCATCGGCGCCGCGCCCATCAGCCAGGCCCGCCTGTTCAACATGCACCCCACGGGCAAGCTGAACGCGGAGGAGCGCACGCGCGCCCTCATGGGCCCCGGCGGCATCCAGGACTGCGGCAAGGCGCAGAACTGCGTGAAGGTCTGCCCGAAGGAGATCCCCCTGACGACCTCCATCGCGGTGATGAACCGCGAGGTGTCCAAGCTGATCATCAAGGACATCTTCTTCAAGGAAGAGGAGCAGAAGGCCTCCGCCGGTCCGGGCTAGTCCGCCCCGCCTGACGCCGTCCTGGCTTCCTCGCGGCCCCGTGCCAGCGCCCCCTTCGAGCGGGGCGCCGGGCGGGGCCGCGTCCGTTAGGGTGAAGCCCGCCTCATCCGCCCGGACATCGGGTGTTATTCCTGGAGGCGGAAGCCTGTGTCCCGTCGCGACGCTGGAGGCCAAACGGCCTTGCCATCCGTCGTTTTCTGCGCAATGAGGGCCCGCGTTGACGCCCCGTGTAGGGGTGGTCCTCGTCTCCCCTCGTCCCACCCGGAGCTTCGATGAAGATCCACGAGTACCAGGGCAAGGAACTCTTCCGGAAGTATGGCGTGCCCACGCCGCGCGGCATCCTCGCGCTCTCTCCCAACGAGGCGGAGGCCGCGGCGAAGGAACTCGCCACGCCGGTCGTCGTCGTGAAGGCGCAGATCCACGCGGGCGGCCGCGGCAAGGGCGGCGGCGTGAAGCTGGCCAAGAGCCCGGCGGAGGCCAAGGAGCTCACCCAGAACATGCTGGGCATGATGCTCAAGACCATCCAGACCGGCCCGGAAGGGCAGAAGGTCAACAAGGTCTACATCGAGGAAGGGCTCGACATCGGCCAGGAGCTGTACCTGGGCGTGACGCTCGACCGCGCCACCAGCCGCATCACCTTCATGGCGTCCACCGAGGGCGGCGTGGAGATTGAGGAAGTGGCGGAGAAGCACCCGGAGAAGATCCTCCGCGCCGTCGTGGACCCCGCGGTGGGCTTCGCGGACTTCCAGGGCCGCGAGCTGGCCTTCGGGCTGGGCCTGACGGGCCCCACGGTGACCAAGTTCGTCCAGTTCTGCAACGCGCTCTACAAGATGTACGTGGAGACGGACGCGGCCCTGGTGGAGATCAACCCGCTGGTCATCCGCAAGAGCGGCGGCGTGGTGGCGCTCGACGCGAAGGTGACCTTCGACGAGAACGCGCTCTACCGCCACAAGGAGCTCTTGGAGTACCGCGACCTGGCGGAAGAGGAGCCCCGCGAGACGCAGGCCAAGGAGCACGACCTGGCCTACATCGCGCTGGACGGCAACATCGGCTGCATGGTGAACGGCGCGGGCCTGGCCATGGCCACCATGGACACCATCAAGCTGGTGGGCGGCGCTCCGGCCAACTTCCTGGACGTGGGCGGCGGCGCGAGCAAGGAGAAGGTGACGGCGGCGTTCAAGCTCATCCTCGCGGATCCGCAGGTCAAGGCGGTGCTCGTCAACATCTTCGGCGGCATCATGAAGTGTGACGTGATCGCGGAAGGCATCATCGCGGCGGCGAAGGAAGTGCAGCTGAAGATCCCGCTCGTCGTGCGCCTGGAAGGCACCAACGTGGAGCAGGGCAAGGAGCTGCTCCGCAACTCGGGCCTCGCCATCACCCCCGCGGACAACCTGCGCCAGGCGGCCGAGAAGGCCGTGGCGGCCATCAAGTAGGGCCTTCGCCCCCTCTTACCTGAAAGATCGCCATGAGCATCCTCGTCAACGAGAACACGAAGGTCCTCGTCCAGGGCATCACCGGTTCGGCGGGCTCGTTCCACGCCAAGCAGATGCTGGAGTACGGGACGAAGATTGTGGGCGGTGTCACGCCGGGCAAGGGCGGCACCTCCTTCGAGGGCAAGGTCCCCGTGTTCAACACGGTGGCCGACGCGGTGAAGCAGGCGGGCGCGAACACGTCCGTCATCTTCGTGCCGCCGCCCTTCGCCGCGGACTCCATCATGGAGGCCGCGGACGCCGGCATCTCCCTCATCATCACCATCACCGAGGGCATCCCGGTCAACGACATGGTGCGCGCCAAGCGCTACCTGCAGGGCAAGCCGGGCGTGCGCCTGATTGGCCCGAACTGCCCGGGCGTCATCACCCCCGGCGCCAAGTGCAAGATCGGCATCATGCCGGGCCACATCCACAAGCCGGGCCGCATCGGCGTGGTGTCCCGCTCCGGCACGCTGACCTACGAGGCCGTGCACCAGCTGACGCAGCTGGGCCTGGGCCAGTCCACCGCGGTGGGCATCGGCGGTGACCCGGTCAACGGCACCAACTTCGTGGACGTGCTGAAGCTCTTCCAGGCCGACCCGGAGACGGACGCCGTCATCATGATCGGTGAGATCGGTGGCAGCGCGGAGGAAGAGGGCGCCGAGTACGTCAAGCGCGAGTTCACCAAGCCCATCGCCGGCTTCATCGCCGGTCAGTCCGCGCCTCCGGGCAAGCGCATGGGCCACGCGGGCGCCATCATCTCCGGCGGCAAGGGCACGGCGTCGGAGAAGATCAAGGCGATGGAGGGCGCGGGCATCCTGATGGCCGCGAGCCCCGCCGAGCTGGGCACCACGCTGCAGGCGGCCGTCAAGCGCGGCCCCCCGAAGCGCTGATCCGAACCTTTCACACGACCCACACACGAGGAGCCAAACACCATGGCCATCGAGCGCACGCTGTCCATCATCAAGCCCGACGGAGTGAAGAACAACCACGTCGGCGAGATCATCGCCCGGTTCGAGAAGGCGGGCCTGAAGCCCGTCGCCATCCGCCGGCAGCAGCTGTCCCAGGCGGAGGCCGAGGGCTTCTACGCCGTCCACAAGGCCCGGCCGTTCTTCAAGGACCTGGTGTCCTTCATGATCTCCGGCCCGGTGGTCCTGATGGCCCTGGAGGGTGAGAACGCCGTCCAGAAGAACCGCGACCTGATGGGCGCCACGGACCCGAAGAAGGCCGACAAGGGCACCATCCGCGCGGACTTCGCGCAGAGCATCGACGCGAACACGGTCCACGGCTCGGACAGCCTGGAGAACGCGAAGAACGAGGTCGCGTACTTCTTCCGCGAGACCGAAATCCACGGCTGAGCTGCTTCTCCGCCTGGTGACAGCGGCCCGGTGTCCACGCCCCACGCGGCGCGGACCCGGGCCGTCGTCTTTTCCGAAGCTCGCCGGCCTTGCCCTCGCCGGCGCTCCTTGCTAGCGATAATGCAAATCACTATCGACAAGGAAGCACGCATGAGTGGCGCTTCAGAGCGCGTGGCCCGGCGGGGGCCGTTCCCGGTGAAGTTGCGGTTGCTGGAGGTCCTGCGCGTGACGCGGCTGTCGCCGCACATGGTCCGCATCACGCTGGGGGGCCCGGAGCTGGAGGGCTTCACGTCCCCTGGCGCGGATGATCACGTGAAGTGCTTCTTCGCCAGGCCCGGCGTGAAGAAGCCGGACATGCCGGTGGTGGGGCCCAATGGCCTGTCCATGCCGGAGGGGCTGGAGAAGCCCGCATCGCGCGACTACACGCCGCGCCGCTTCGACCCGAAGGCGAACGAGCTGGACATCGACTTCGTGCTGCATGGGGAAGGCCCCGCAGCGTCGTGGGCCGCGCAGGCGAAGCCCGGCGACTTCATGGGCATCGGGGGTCCGCGCAGCACGCACGACGTGGCGGACGACTTCGACTGGTACCTCCTGGCCGGGGACCAGAGCGCGCTGCCGGCCATCGCTCGGCGCCTGGAGGAGCTGCCGGCGGGCAAGCGCGCGTTCGCGTTCATCGAGGTCGCGGACGCGGCGGAGGAGCAGCCCCTCACCAGCAGGGCGGACTTGAAGGTCACCTGGCTGCACCGGGGCGGCGCGGAGGCCGGCACCACGAAGCACCTGGAGGACGCCCTGCGCGCCTGGACCCAGCCCTCCGGGGATGGGTTCGTGTTCGTGGCGGGCGAGGCCACGTCGCTCAAGCCCATCCGGGAACACCTGGTGGCCGAGCGCGGTCTGAACAAGAACTGGATGCGGGTGACGGGCTACTGGAAGCGCGGCGTCGCCGAGCACCACGACTCGAAGTAGGCAGGGAAGGGGGCGGGCACTCCTTTGACTTGCCGTACCTTCTTGTGGGAAGCACGCCCCGTTGCCCTCCGTTAGCCCCGACTGAATGATGTCCGAGCCTACCGCCACAGCCCTCCCAGTCACCGAGCCCCTGCCGGTGCCGGCCCCCGCGAAGCTGGTCGACGTGGCCAGCCTGTCGCGCGAGAAGCTGGCGCTGTTCCTGAGCGAGCAGCTGGGCGAGCGCCCGTTCCGCGCGGCGCAGCTCTACCGCTGGCTGCACCAGCGCGGCGCCACCTCGTTCGACGAGATGACGGACCTGTCCAAGGCCCTGCGCGAGAAGCTCAAGGTCAAGGCGGAGATCGTCCCGCTGGTGAAGGACCTGGAGCAGCGCAGCGTCGACGGCACCATCAAGTACCGCTTCAAGACGCGCGACGGGCGCTTCATCGAGTCCGTCTACATGCCCGCGGAGGACCGCAAGACGCTCTGCGTGTCCACGCAGGTGGGCTGCGCCATGGCCTGCTCGTTCTGCATGACGGGCACGCTGGGCCTGAAGCGCAACCTCACGCCCGGCGAGATTGTCGCCCAGGTCCACGCGGTCAACCGCGAGGTGCGCGCCAACGAGGGCCTGGAGACGCTGCGTCCGCTCACGAACCTGGTGTTCATGGGCATGGGCGAGCCGCTCCACAACTTCGAGAACCTCAAGACGGCGCTCTCCATCCTCCAGTCGGAGGAGGGGCCCAACTTCAGCCACCGGCACATCACCGTCTCCACCGTGGGCCTGGTGCCCATGATCGAGCGCTTCGGCCAGGAGACGGACGTCAAGCTGGCCATCTCGCTCAACGCCAGCACGGACGAGCAGCGCAGCAAGACGATGCCGGTCAACCGCAAGTGGAACATCCAGGCGCTGCTGGATGCCTGCCGCAAGTTCCCCCTGCGCCAGGGCCGCCGCATCACCTTCGAGTACGTGCTGCTCAAAGGGTTCAACGACACCGACGAGGACGCGCACCGGCTGAAGGAGCTCTTGCGCGACATCCCGGCGAAGGTGAACCTGATTCCCTACAACGAGAACCCTGGCCTGGGGTTCCAGACGACCGGCGAGCAGCGGGCCGAGGAGTTCCGGGCCATCCTTGCCGAGGCCCACGTCGCGGCATACATCCGGAAGAACCGGGGCCGGGACATCGCCGGGGCCTGTGGCCAGCTCGCCAATCGCGACGAGACGGCCGCTGAAGCCCCGGTGTGACATAAGCACCCGAGCTTCCTTGACAATCCAGTCAGCAGGGCGCTAAGAGCGCGCCCTCCGCACTGTTACCGTAGAAGTCACACGATTTCGCTGGAGCGTTCCATGGCCGTTGTCCTCCGTCTTGCCCGCGCGGGCGCCAAGAAGATGCCGTACTACCACGTGGTTGCCACCGACTCGCGCAGCCCGCGCGACGGCAAGTTCCTGGAGCAGGTCGGTTCCTACGACCCCAACCACAGCCCCGCGAAGGTGCAGTTCAACGAGGAGCGGCTGAACTACTGGCTGAAGAGCGGCGCGCTGCCCTCCGAGACGGTCGCGGACCTGATCAAGACGGCGAAGAAGCAGGCCCCGGCGACCACCGCCTGAGCACGCCCCCGTCTGGACAAGACGTGGAGCCGCTGCTCACGTATCTGGCGAAGGCCCTGGTTGATCAACCCGACCAGGTCACTTTGCGCATCTCCGAGGCGGATGGCGGCCAGCTCTATGAGCTGAAGGTCGCCCCCGAGGACGTTGGCAAGGTCATCGGCCGTGATGGGCGCACCGTGAACGCCCTCCGGACGCTGATCAACGCCGCCGCCCAGAAGCAGGGCCAGAAGGTCCGCCTGGAGATTCTCGATGACCGGCGCGCTCCGGGTTCTCCCCCGGCGGCGCCTGCTCCGGACGCCGCGCGGTGAGCGCGCAGGATTGTCTGGAACTGGGCTACGTGGCCCGTGCGCACGGGCTGCGTGGCGAGGTGGCGGTCCGTGCGTTCGACCCCGCCTCGGAGACGCTCGGCACCGTCGAGCGCGTCTGGCTGCGCCTGCGCTCCGGCGAGGAGCGCGAGTACGCCGTGGAGTCCTTCCGCCCGGCGAACAAGGAAGACCTCGTGGGCTTCGAGGGCATCGAGTCCCGCACGGCCGCCGAGGCGCTGGTGGGCGCGAAGGTGTTCGTCTACCGCGAGGACCTGGAGCCGCCTGAAGAAGGCGAGTTCTTCCAGGGCGACCTCGTGGGGCTGACCGCCGTGGACGAAAAGGGCGCCCCCCTGGGCACGGTGGAGGAGGTCTGGGCCACCGGTGAAGTGCCCAACCTGGTGATCCGCGCGAAGGGCCGGCCGGAGCTGGTGGTGCCCTTCGCGGATGAGTTCGTGCCGGCGGTGGACGTCCCCGCGGGGCGCATCGTCATCCGGCCTCCGGAGTACCTGGAGGCGGACGATTCGCCAGGGAAGTCTGGAGACGGCGGGTGAGCTACCGCGTGGAGCTGCTCACCCTGTTCCCCGGGATGGTGTCCGGCTACCTGGGCGCGAGCATCCTCGGGAAGGCCCAGGAGAAGGGGCTGCTCTCCGTCACGATCACCGACGTGCGCGAGCACGCCGAGGGCAAGCACCGCGTCACCGACGACGCGCCCTACGGCGGCGGCGCCGGCATGGTGATGAAGCCCGAGCCCCTGGTGGCCGCCATCGAGGCCGCCCGGGCGCGCCTGCCCGGGGCGAAGGCGCTCTTGATGAGTCCCCGGGGTCCCACGTTCACGCAGGCGACGGCTCGCGAGCTGGTCCGGCATGAGGCCGGGCTGATCCTCGTCTGCGGCCGGTACGAAGGCGTGGACGAGCGGGTGATGCCCTTCCTGGATGGCGAGCTGTCCCTGGGCGACTTCGTCCTCACGGGCGGGGAAGTGGCCGCCATGGCGGTGGTGGACGCCGTGGCGCGGCTGGTGCCGGGCGTCCTGGGCAACGAGGCGTCCTCGGTGGCGGAGAGCTTCGAGGAAGGCCTGCTGGAGCACCCGCACTACACCCGGCCGCCTGTCTTCCGCGGGGCCGAGGTGCCGGCCGTCCTCCAGTCCGGCGATCACGCCCGCATTGCCCGGTGGCGCCGGTGGAAGGCCATCAAGCTCACGCAGGAGCGGCGGCCGGACCTGTTCGCGCGGCTGACGTTCGGCAAAGCGGATCAGAAACTGCTCGCCAGGGAAGAAGAAGCGTTGTAACCCTGCGTGTTCTCGCGGAACACTTCGTTGCAGGCTTGTTCGTCCCGGCTGACTCTGCTAGGACGGCCCGCTCTTTTCCACGCGTCCTACGCGTCAAGTTCCGCTTTTGGAGTCCGTCATGCGCCGCAGCCTCATCGAGCACGTCGAAAACAAGTTCCTGCGCAAGGACATCACCGCGTTCCGCACGGGTGATTCCGTTCGCGTCCACTGGAAGGTCAAGGAAGGCGAGAAGGAGCGCGTGCAGGCCTTCGAGGGCGTGGTCATCCGCAAGACCAAGGGCACGAACCGCGCGACCTTCACGGTGCGCAAGATGTCCTTCGGCGTCGGCGTGGAGCGCATCTTCCCCATCCACAGCCCGCGCTACGAGAAGATCGAAGTCCTCACCCGCGGCGACGTGAACCGCAAGCGCCTGTTCTACCTCCGCGAGCTGAAGGGCAAGGCCTCGCGCGTGGACGTGCAGGTGGATCCTGAGAGGGCCGCCGCCAAGGCCGCCAAGGCCGCCGCCGCTCAGGGCTAGTAGGTCCGCAGAAACCCTCTCGCGGCCTTCGCGGCCGCGTGAGAGAAGGAGCGTCCTTCACTGGACGCTCCTTTTTTCGTTCGGGCTAGACTGCGCGCGCCATGCACTTCGTCGAGGTCGCCATCCAGAACGTCCGCGGGTTCTCTCCCGCCGGACGCTTCCCGCTGAAGACCGGGTACCTCATCCTCAAGCCGCCCACGGCGGACGTGCTGCCCCTGGGCAACGTGGTGCTGTCGCTGCTGTTCGCGGACGGCCGGGGCGGAGACGCGAGCCTGGTGGGCTCGGCGGGGCGCTCGGGCAAGGCCGCGCTGACGTTCGTGGGCCAGGACGGAATGACGTACCGGGTGTTGCGCGAGCTGGGCGGTTCCGGATCGCTGCACCGGCTCAATCCCGCCACCAGCCAGCCGGAGCTGGTGTCCACGGACGTCTCGGAGATCAACCAGTACCTGCGCGGCCAGGCGGGCCTGCCTCCGCGCACCACCTTCGAACAGGTGTACTGCCTCCAGTTGGTGATGCTGCCGTCGCGCCGGCCCCGCAAGAGCGTGGCGAAGGCCGCGGCGGCCGCGGGCGCGAAGGCCTCCGGGGCCACGCCGTCGCTGGCGGCCGCCACCCAGGTGCTGCCGGCGGAGGACATCCCGGCGGCCGAGGCGAAGGTGAAGGCGCTGGAGAAGGAGCTCGTCACCGCGAGGGCGGTGGATCAGCTCCAGTTCAAGGTGGACGAGCTGGCGTCGCTCATCTTCGAGGCGGACTCGAAGCTCAAGGGCGGTGAGGGGCTCAAGGCCGCCATCGCGGACGCGGAGACCGCGTGGCGCGCGGCGCCCTCTCCGGAGTCCCTGGGGCTGCCGCTGGACATCCTCACGCGCGTGAAGCGCTACCCGAAGGCGGTGGCGCGGCGGGACGAGGCGCTGGCGCGGCTGGAGACGGACCGGGATCCGGAGCAGGAGGACGCGTCGCTGAAGGTGCCGCCCCTCACGCAGAACCGCGCCTTCTGGGGCGGCCTGGGCGCGGGCGTGCTCTTCATGGGCCTGAGCGTGGGCCTGGGCATCGTCGCGGCGCAGCCCATGTGGCGCTACCTGGCGCTGATCAACATCCCCGCCTTCGGCACGGCCGCGTGGCTGGCGCTGCGCTACGTGGACGACCTGCAGCACGCCACGCGCAAGGGCTCCAAGGACAACCGCAAGGACGCGCGGCAGAAGAAGATCCTCGACGAGTTCGAGCTCGAGGACGCGCCCGTGCGCATGGCCGTCAAGGCGCTGAACCTGGAGGACTACACGGAGATCCCCGCCGCGCTGGAGCAGAAGGACCTGCTCGGCATCCGGCTGGGGGAGCTGCAGACGCAGCTGGAGGAGTACGAGTCCTCCGCCGAATACCAGGGCGCCCTCCGCGACGGGCAGGAGCTGCGCGCGCAGCAGGAGGAGCTCAACGCGGAGCTGTCCGCCAAGGGCACCTACGTGCGCGATCTGCGCGAGGTGGAGCGGGAGCTGTCCCGGCTGAAGGAGTCCATCGCGCTGGCGAAGGCGCCCCCGGTGCAGGTGGCCGCGGCCCCCGGTCAGGCGCCGGTGCCGGTGGATCCGCTGGAGGACCCGTCCCCCCTGGTGCTGTCGCAGGCCGCGGACGTGCTCACGCTGGACATGCTGTCGGTGCAGGCGCTCTTGAAGGACCGCTGCGTGCAGTACCTCACCGCGCTCACGGACAAGCGCTACCAGGGCGTGGAGTGGGACCGCGAGGGCAACGCCTTCCTGCTCGCGCCGAACAAGCGCATCCCGGTGGGGGAGCTGTCCCCGAAGGACATCGACCTCTACTACCTGGCGCTGCGCCTGACGGTGGTGGAGAAGACGTGCGCCCGGGTGAAGCGCCCCTTCCTCCTGGACGACGTGCTGACGGGCGTGGACGAGGCGAAGCTGCCCCTCGTGGCCCGCATGCTCAAGCACCTGGGCACGCTCACGCAGGTGCTGCACGTCACCGCCCACCCCGGCTTCGGCCAGATGTCGGACGGCACCGTTAACGTCTAGCCGCCGCCAGGAGGTGCGTGGGGCGGCGGGGGACGGGAATGGCAACGC
>NZ_RAWL01001080.1:0-451 GCF_003668885.1 Corallococcus sp. AB049A
AGCTTGCTTCTTTATGAGGCCAACTTAACCATGTAGCTTCATGCTTAGCAAATTCTGCAGGAAAATAATAACCTAAATCTTTGGGTTTAAGAAGTCTGGAAGTCAGTGGGTCAGTAAGTCGGGGAGAATATAAGCTCATAAGGTTTTATACCTTTTATTTAATTAGTGTTTTGCGTAAAGAATTCAGCATTAATAAAATCTCTTCACACATATTGTAAATTTTATCAAAGTCATCCTGATGTATAATATTGCGTCTTTGTGCAATAAATATGCAACCAACTACTTCAATATTGGAACGAAGTGCATAGCCTAAAAATTTATTAAACTCGGCATTAGTTTGTCCTGTTGAACCCTCAGCAATATTCAATGCTACTGAATCTGCTGCACGTTTGATTTGAGATGTTAGAATGTATAATTCTTCTTGTGGGAACTTTCGGGTTACATCATGAAC
>NZ_RAWL01001081.1:0-451 GCF_003668885.1 Corallococcus sp. AB049A
AATATGTACAATTTGGTGCCAGGACCAGGATATTTTTTTAGTGTTCACGATTAACAGAAAACTCTTTACGTGTTTGAACCGGGATGTCTAAGGAGCCGCATTCCTCGCTGGTTGTTAATGGATAGTCAACGCACGTCACGCACTATGCTTCCCAGGGGAAAATAGACGTTGAGTGGGGGACTCATGGATTCAAATTGGTTTAGTATAGTAGGACACGCGGGACATCTATGCAGACGACTTGATACGATTTCCAAATCGTGTAACGAGGTCGTTGTTGTGACGGAAGGAGGGTTTTTGTTTAATGGATGGCGACTGTGGTGGATAAATATGTCGATATTCAATGCTACTTTTGCGTCAGTCTATAGATTGCAGTTTATGAGCACGAATTACTGTTTCCGAAGCTATTTGGGCATCGTTGGTTTTGGCTTCTAAAAGTTAGTAGGTAGTAGTA
>NZ_RAWL01001082.1:0-450 GCF_003668885.1 Corallococcus sp. AB049A
CCTTCAAGATCCATCGTGGCAGCCGTTCCAACACCGATTCGGCCGGTTGCCAGACCATCGGTGGCGGCGAGTATGACGACTTCGTGTCGACGGTGCGCGGCACGCCTGGGCAGAACCGCTGGCAGTACGTGCTGACCTCGGTTGCACCCGGCCAGACGCGCGAATTTGGGCAGGACGTGCCGCTCGCGGCCAACGATGACCCCCGTCAGCCGCAGCATCGCGATCATGCCCTGCAGCAGCAGATCAGTACGCGCCTGCAGGCCCTGGGCGGACGCTACGCCGAGCATGCCGAGGACTACAGCCTGGTGATGCTGCGCGAAGCGAAGGCCGCGGGCATCACCCGGGTCGACCAGATCGTGGCCAGCAATCCCAGCGCCGGCCGTGCGGCTGGCGAGACACTGTTCCTGGTGCAGGGCAGCCCGGGCGATCCTGCGGCGCTGCGCGCAGGGG
>NZ_RAWL01001083.1:0-450 GCF_003668885.1 Corallococcus sp. AB049A
TTCCTCCTCGATGGTCGCCATGTCGATGAGTGGGAATGGCTCGACGGCGGGCTCGAGCACCGAATCGTGGCGCTCACACTCCTTCTCAGCGGCCTGCTTCTTCCTGGCCAGCTTCTCGAGGTAGGCCGGGCGCACCTCGGTCTCGTAGTGCTCGCGCCACTGGCGAGCGGAATGATCGCGGTGCTCGCGCTCGTACGTCTTCCAGTGCTTGTCGTATGCCTCTTCGTCGAGGTCTTCGATGAAAGTAGCGAAGCCGGCGAGGCGGTTGTGCTCGTATGCCTCGATGGTGGTCTTGATGGAGCGGCGCTCGCGGCGCAGAGAGTGCTTGGCGGCCTCCTCGGAGGACGTGAGGGACGGGGCGGGGAAGGCGAAGAAGGTCTCGCCGGTGTTGGCTTCGATGGTGACGATGTGGTCGATGGAATTGATAACAGCGTTCACTGCGATCTCGCT
>NZ_RAWL01001084.1:0-450 GCF_003668885.1 Corallococcus sp. AB049A
GCGGTCATGCCCTGTTATGTTAACTAGCCCATAAAATAGCCCATAAGAACAGCCCTACATTGCCGTCAGATAACCTGCTATCGCCAAAGTTAAGCGGATGCAGGTGTGAAAAAATCATTACAACATCATAACAATTTTGTCTTGGGATTGATTTTGCATAAGGGTGTATGATATTTCCTGCTTCATGTCATAACGATAAAATTAAATAATATTGCATAACTAAACAACATGACTGGATAATATAACGAGATAAAAAGGAAAGCTCATGAAAGCGAGTGATATCTTAGATAATGCGACGTTTATGCCTTTTACTGCCCCACCTTGTTCGAATGGTCCTTACGAATTTTTTGACCGCGAATACTTTATCATCACCTACCGCACTGATCCCGAAAAACTGCGCGCTATTGTACCTGAGCCACTCCAAATCACTGATGACGCACTGGTAAGTTA
>NZ_RAWL01001085.1:0-450 GCF_003668885.1 Corallococcus sp. AB049A
GCGTCGCATCATGTCGAAGAACTCAGCATTGTTTTTCGTCGTCTTGAGTTTGTCGAGCAGGAATTCCATCGCCTCGACCTCATCCATGTCATGGATGAACTTACGCAGAATCCACACCTTCTGCAGGATGTCCGGCTTGATCAGCAGTTCTTCCCGGCGCGTGCCCGACTTGTTCAGGTTGATGGCGGGGTAGACGCGCTTTTCGGCCAGCCGGCGTTCCAGGTGCACTTCCATGTTGCCGGTGCCCTTGAATTCTTCATAGATCACGTCATCCATGCGGCTGCCGGTTTCGATCAGCGCCGTACCGATGATGGTGAGCGAACCGCCTTCTTCCAGGTTACGTGCCGCACCGAAGAAACGCTTCGGGCGCTGCAGCGCATTGGCGTCGACACCGCCGGTCAGCACCTTGCCCGAGGTTGGCACCACAGTGTTGTAGGCGCGGGCCAGACG
>NZ_RAWL01001086.1:0-450 GCF_003668885.1 Corallococcus sp. AB049A
GAGGGAGGATATATGAAAGTTACTATTTGTATGGGTGCTAGATGTACCCTTATGGGGGCTAACGCTATATACGATGCTGTGGAATATTTGCAAGAGCATTTATGTGGACCAGATTCAGAACTTTGCTCAGCTGAGAATTTAGAAATTGAGTTTGCACATTGTTTAGATTATTGCAAAATTCACAAAAATGAAGCATCACCTGTTGTAATTGTAGATGACGAGATAATGCTAAAAGCGACTGCTCAAGAAGTGAGTGAAAAAATTATTAGCAAACTGAGAATTTGAGATAGAGGGAAAAAATGAAAGAAATTTATGGAACACTTGTTGACATAAGAAGAAAAGTTTTTGCAGAAGTTGCAAGAATTGCTTATAATGATTTAGATATTTCTGCTCTTGAGGATTCCAGTTATAGAATTGTGCCTGGAGAAGTTGCAAAGTATAGAAATGATA
>NZ_RAWL01001087.1:0-450 GCF_003668885.1 Corallococcus sp. AB049A
ACGTAATACAACGTGGTGCCGCTGGCATGTATGAACGGGGCCATGTCCTTGCCGGGCGTGTTCACGGGAGTGCCCAGGTTCTGGGCAGCGCTCCAGGTGCCGTCAGGCTGCAGCGTCGAAACGTAGATGTCCTCCTGGCCTTGCCCGCCGCGGCGCGTCGACGTGAAATAGAGTGTACGCCCGTCGGCCGACAGCGAGGGCTGCGAGTCCCACTCCGTGGAATTGACGTTTGTGCCCAGGTTCTGGGGCACGCTCCAGTTGTTGCCTGTACGCCGGGAGATGTACAGGTCGCAGTTACCAATGGCTTTGGGCCGGTCGCAGGAGGCAAATACCAGGGTTTTTCCATCGCCCGAAATGGAGCCGGCACCCTCGTTGTAAGAAGAGTTGATGGTGGGTGAAATCGGTACCGGCTCGCTCAGGCCGCCGTCTTTCAGCTGACGGCAGATGTAC
>NZ_RAWL01001088.1:0-450 GCF_003668885.1 Corallococcus sp. AB049A
ATTTCCGCCACCACACCTATACCAACGTGCGTGGCATGGACGATGACATCGGTTATGGCCTGCTGCGCATCTTCCCGGAGCAGCGCTGGAAGCCGTTCTACCTGCTGCAGCCGATCATCGCGCCGATCTTCGCGCTGCTGTTCCAGTGGGGCGTGGCCGCGCAGGACCTGCGCCTGGGCCGCTGGCTGAAGGGCCGTATCAGCGGCCGTGCGATGTGGCTGCAGACCCGCCCGGTGGCGCGGAAAATGGCCCGCCAGGTGCTGAAGGACTACGTGTTCTTCCCGCTGCTGGCCGGCCCGTTCTTCCTCACCGTGATGCTGGGCAACATGGTGGCCAACGGACTGCGCAACATCTGGACCTACGTGATCATCTTCTGCGGCCACTTCACCGCCGAATCGGAAACCTTCCCGAAGGAATGCCTGCGCAATGAATCGCGCGGCCACTGGTACC
>NZ_RAWL01001089.1:0-450 GCF_003668885.1 Corallococcus sp. AB049A
CGGTAGTTCCAGTCCTGGGCGCCGGCGATGGCAGGCGGCAGGAGGAGGGCGCAGAGCAGGGCGCCCGTTAAACGCATGGCGAACGACAGAGAGCGGACGACGGTCACAGTTTGCAATCCCGGCAATGCGGGGGTGCAGCTGCAAGACCCCATGGCCCCGACCTCATCCCCCCGAACGGATCGTGGCGACCGCAAGGCCGCCAGCGCGCGCATTATTGCCCGCGTTCAGTGCAGGGATTCTGAACGGAGCGGGCTTCCGTTCAGAACAGCAGCGACGCCATCCTGCGGCGGTACTGGCCCACCAGGTCCTCGTCGGAGATCACATTGAAGGCGTCGATCAAGGCTTTGCGTGGCAGGCCCTCCTCGAATCCACGGTCGATCCGCAGCATTTCCAGGAACTGCGCCAGGGCGGCCTCGTCATGCCCGCCCAGCAGCAGCTGCACGCCGCGCA
>NZ_RAWL01000109.1:0-21889 GCF_003668885.1 Corallococcus sp. AB049A
GCATGGCGGAGGACCGGGTGAAGGGCGACGTGCCGGTGCTGACGTTCGTGTTCGTGGGCCACGGCAAGCGCGGCGCCGCGGGCGAAGGCGCCGTGAGCCTGCTGGACGGGCCCCTGACGCGCACGGACCTGTACGCGCGCGTCATCGCGCCGAGCAAGGCGTCCTTCCTCCAGCTCATCGTGGACGCGTGTGATTCGTACTTCTTCGTCCACTCGCGCGGCGCGCTGCCGGTGGGCCCCGCGTACGCGGAGGCGGTGAAGGGGCTCCTGTCGGACCGCGCGCTGGCGCGCTACCCGCAGGTGGGGGTGGTGCTGTCCACGTCGTCGGAGCGGGAGAGCCACGAGTGGAGCGCCATCCGCTCCGGCGTCTTCAGCCACCTGGTGCGCTCGGCGCTGTCGGGCGCGGGCGACGTCAACGGGGACGGCAAGGTGGACTACGCGGAGCTGCGGGCCTTCGTGGCCGCGGCGAGCCAGGGCATCGACGACGTGCGGGGCCAGCCGGACGTGTTCATCCAGCCGCCCGCGCAGGACCGGGCGTTCGCGCTGACGGACCTGAAGGATGTCTCGTCGCTGGGCTACCTCCTGGTGCCCACGGGGCTTTCGGGCCGGCTGTGGGTGGAGGACGCGCGCGGCATCCGCCTGGTGGAGCTGCACAAGGAGCGCGAGCGTCCGCTGGTGGTGTCGCTGCCCGTGGGCAAGGGTTACTACCTGAGGAGCCGCGGCCGGGAGGCCACGTTCTCCATCACCCGCGCCTCCGAGGTGGTGGAGGCCGGCGGCCTGCCCTGGCACGACGTCAGCGTGGCCAGCCGGGGCGCCGCGCAGGACGCGATGCGCGACAAGCTCTTCTCCGTGCCGTTCGGTCCGCGCTTCTACCAGGGCTACATGGCGAGCCTCGGCATCCCGCAGCCGGTGGATGAAGCCGAAGCCGACGCCGCCCTGGTGCCATGACTCCCGTCGCGCCCCTGATGCTCCTGCTCCTGCGCGTGACGTCTCCGTGTGACACGGGGACGCGCGTGGTGCTGGTGCCCTTCGAAAGGCTGGCCCTGCCGTCCGCGGACGCCCGCGAGCTGGAAGAGGCCACCCGGCGCGCGGTGGCCGCGATGCCCGATGCGTGCCTGGAGTCACGCGAGGACACGCTGGCGCGGCTGCGCGGTTCGGGCGACGCGCTGGCGGCGTGTGGGGACGCGGAGTGCCGCAGCGCGCAGGCCTCGGCCCTGGGCGCGAGCAAGCTGGTGCGGGGCGTGGCGCTGGGCGTGGGAGGCAAGCGCAGCGTGGCGCTCACGGTGACGGACGCGCGCGGCACGGAGGCTCGGGCGCAGTTCGAGGCCCCCGCCACGGCGCCGGGCGAAGCGGACGCGCGCGCGAAGAAGGCGCTGGAGCAGGTCTGGTCCCCACGCACGACGGCGCGGGCGACGCGGGGGCCCCAGGGCTCGCGCCTGCTGCCCAGGGTGCTGTGGGGCGCGGGCGGCGCGGCGCTCCTCGCGGGCGTGGGCTTCGGGCTGGCGTCGCGGAGCACGGAGTCGAAGCTGTCCAAGAACGGCGGCGAGTGCGCCACCGCCGGTGAGTCCTTCGCGGCCTGTTTCTCATCGCAGCTCCGAAAAGGCCGGAACCAGGCGCGGACGTCCAACGTATTGTTGGGCGTGGGCGCGCTGCTCGGCGCCGGAGGCGCGGTGTCCTTCATCTGGGAGCTGCCATGAGAAAGCTGCTCGCCGTGCTGACCAGCGCCTCCGTCCTGATGTTGGGGTCGTGCACGTTCGCGCCGGACCTGTCGCGCTTCGCCTCATGCGATCCGGCCGGTGGCTGCCCGTCCGGGACGTGGTGCCTCACGCCGGAGAACCGCTGTCTGCCGGACTGTGGTGAAGGTGCGTCCTGCGACGGGCCCGGCAACACGCCGGAGGATCCGGACGCGGGCCCGGACGTGGATGCCGGCACGGAAGTGGTGGATGCCGGCGCGGACACGGATGCCGGCGTGCCGGACGCGGGCAGCGCCGACGCCGGTGGAGAGGACGCAGGCCCCGCCGCGCTCGCACTGGAGTCCAGCAGCCTGACGGAGGCCATCGAGACCGTCGCCTACTCCGCGCAGCTCCAGGCCCGGGGCGGCACCCCGCCGTACCTGTTCACCGCCACCGCGCAGCTCCCCACGGGCCTCGCGCTGGACACCGACGGCCGCATCACCGGGACGCCCACGCGCGCGGGGGACCTGGTCCTCCCGGTGCAGGTGTCCGACCGGAGCGTCCCCACGAAGAGCGCCCGCGGCAGCCTGGTGTTGCGCGTGCGTGCGCTGCTGCGCGTCGCGGGCCCGGAGCCGCTCGCGGACGCCATCAGCAACCGCACCTACAGCGAGCGCATCTACGCGACGGGAGGCAAGCCGCCGTACAGCTTCGCCCTCGCGCCGGAGCAGTCTCTGCCCGCGGGCCTGACGCTCGCGACCAACGGCACCCTCGGCGGCGCCACCACCCAGGCGGGGACGAAGGTGTTCACGGTGGTCGTGACGGACAGCGACTCGCCGCCCCAGTCCACGACGGGCACGCTCTCCATCACCCTCACGGAGGCCGGGCTCAACATCAAGCTGCTGTCGCGCGCGGTGCCTGCCGGCCGCGTGGGCTCCGACTACAGCTACACCGTGCGCGCCTCCGGCACGGGCACCTGGAGCGTGAAGGACGGAGCGCTGCCTCCGGGCATCCTCCTGGACACGAAGGACGGCACGCTCTCCGGCAAGCCCACGGTCCAGGGCGACTTCACCTTCCGGCTCGGCGTCGGGGACCTGCTCTTCTCCGACGAGCGCTCCTACACCCTGCACGTGGACTGAAGCGCGGGCGTCACGGGTAGCGGTCCACCACCTGGATGACGCCCGTGTTGTCCTGCACCACGGAGAAGCCCTTCATGGGGCTGGGGTACGCGATGAGCCCCTCGCCGTCCTTGTCCCAGCGCGAGTCCAGCAGCACGCCGCAGAAGGGCACGGACGTGGCGCCGCTCTCCGGGGTGAAGATGCGATCATACCGGCCGAAGACGCGGTGCTTCGTCACGTAGAGCCGCCCGCCGATGCGCGCCCCCGGCAGCTTCGCCTCCCCTTCCGCCTGCGGCAGCGCGATGACGAAGCTGTAGTTGTAGCGGGCCGGCCCCGGGTGGTCCTGGATGCTGTCCACGATGACGGGAATGCGGTCCCCCACCTTCAGCCCCAGCCGCTCCATCTGCAGCTGCGCGCCTCGGGGACAGCTGCCCTCCGGCGGCATCCACGCGGGGCGCGGCGCCTTCGCGGCGGCGTCCGGGCCGTGCTGACACGCGAGCGCGAACAGGCCCAGCAGGGCCAGCACTCCATGGCGTGCGCGGTGGGTTCGCATGGACGAAGGCCTCCGGTCAGAACGTCCCGATGCTGAAGTGGAACTGCGTGGGAGCCTCGTTGAGCGCCTCGTCGCGGTCCAGGTTGAAGCCCACGTCGAAGGCCAGCGGGCCCACGGGCGTCACGTAGCGCAGGCCCACGCCCGCCGCGTAGCGCAGCACGCCCGGGTCGAACAGCGTGCGGTCCTGCCACAGGTTGCCCGCCTCGAAGAAGAGCCCCAGGTCCACCGACGCGATGGCCGGCACGCGCAGCTCCGCCTTGGCCAGCGTGAAGAGCTCGCCGCCCTGGCTCGCGGGCACCTGCCCCGCGAGCACCGCCTTCAGGTCATCCGGGCAGCCCGCGGGGGAAATCACGGCGCGGCACGCGTTCAGCCGCTGGTGCAGCACCTCGCGCACGTCCTGCGGCAGCACGCCGTCCTCGCGGAAGCCCCGGAGGCTGGAGGAGCCGCCCAGGTAGAACAGCTTGGACCCGATGTTCTGCGCCCCCGTCGTCAGCGGCACGATGGTGCCCGCGCGCGCGCTCACCGCCACGCTCGCGCGGCGGCCCAGCGGCGCGTACGCGCTCACGCTGCCGGACAGCTTCACGCCGTCGATGGGGAACTCCGGCACGCGGTTGCCCGCGACGTCCGTGGGGTGGACGCTGATGCCGCGCATGAACTCCACGCTGCTGCTGAGCACCATGCCGCGCCGGGGGTTGGCCGGGTCGTCGCGGAAGTCCAGCGTCAGCGACGGGCGCAGCGAGTGCAGCGCGAAGTCACCGTACGGGTAGCGCAGGCGCTCCTGGTCCGCGCGATTGATCAGCTCCAGCACACCCCCGCGCGAGCGCAGCCGGTTGTTCTCCAGTTCGTACTGGAGCGACACGTTCACCCACGACGCCAGCGCCCAGTCCGCGCCCAGCACGGCCGCGAACCGCGTGGACAGGTACGACGGCCGGTGCACGCGCTCGCCAATCAGGTCCAGCCGAGCGCCAATCTCCTGCGGCGCCAGGAAGGACAGCCGGGGCTGGGACAGCGCCAGGTTGCCGCGCCCGCCCAGGCCGCTGAAGCCGTCCAAATCAGAGTCACACGCCTCGCCGGACAGCTCCCCCGTGGAGCACCCGGCCGGAAGCCGCGAGGACGACAGCGCCTCCGCGCTCGCGCCCGCGTAGTTCACCTTGCCGCGCGCCAGGAGGTTCAGCCCCCGGCCATCCAGGTTGCGCCAGGCCGTGTCCAGCGTGATGCGCGGACCGTCCACCAGGAAGTAGCCGCCGGACACCTCGCCGTCGATGCGCGGGCGCTCCTGCACCGTCACCAGCACGTCCTTGGAGGCCTCGCGGCGGTTGGGGTCCGCCAGCGACACCTCCGCCTGACGGAACAGCCCCAGCCGCGACAGCCGGCGCTGCGCCTCCGCCAGCGCCTCCACGGACAGCGGAGCGCCGGGCTTCAAGTCCAGCTGCGCCAGCACCACGTCCGGATCCGAGCGCGTCAGCCCCTGCAGGAGCACCTGTCCCACGCGCACGCGAGGCCCTGGATCCGCGCGGAAGGTCACCTGCGCGGAGGTGCCGTTCTCCTCCACCGAGACGGCGTTGCTCACGTGCGCGAAGAGGTAGCCCTCGCGGCCCAGCCCCCGCTCCAGCGCGGCCTGGGCCTGGTCCACCTTCTCGAAGCTCAGCGGCTGACCGGCGGGCAACAGCAGCGTCACCCAGTTCGGGTTCACCTCCGGCGGCATGCCCTCGAAGCGAGGCTCGCGCAGGAGCGCCCGGGGCCCCTCCTCCACGTCGAAGTCCGCCTCCGCCGTGTGGCGGACCGCGTCCACCGTGAGGCCCCGGAAGGTCACCTGCGCGGCCGCGAAGCCCTGCTCGCGGTACGCCGTCGTCATCGCGTCCGCGGCCTCCAGCCACGCGTCCTCCACGTAGACCGTGGACGGGTCCGGCGGGGACACCACGCTCGAGTCGAAGCGCCGCTCGCGCCCCTCCGTCTCCAGCGGATCCTCGCGCATGGGGAGGTCCAGCTCCGGCCACGTCTCCAGCACCGCCACCTGGTTGGTGAGCATGGAGCGCAGCACGGGAGATGACATCGCCGCGTTGCCGTGGAAGCGCACGTCCGTCACGCGCAGCGGAGCGCCCTCGTCCACCTGGAAGCCCAGCACCGCCGCGTCGCCGTCCGGCCGGATGCTCTCCAGCGCCCGCACGCGCGCGTCGTGGAAGCCGCGCCGCCGGTAGAACGCCTCCAGCCGCCGCGCGAGCCGAGCGGCGACGGACTCGTCCATGGCCTCCTCGCCGTCGTAGGCCACCACGCGCGTCAGGAGTGAATCCGGGAAGCGGCGGTTGCCCGTGAAGCGCAGGTGGAACGCGGGCCCCGCCGACACCGGCACCGCCACGGACGCCTCGCTGTCCTCCACCACGACGGTGGGCGTGCCCACCCAGGCGCGCCAGTGCTGGCCCTCACGCAGGAGCGCGCGCAGCCGCTCCAGCCCACCGTCCAGCTTCGCCCGGTCGAACACCTCCCCGGGCTTCATCCCCAGCGCCTCCACCAGGCGCGGAAGGGGCAGCGCGGGGCTGCCGGAGAAGGTCACCTGCCGCACGCGGGTGGGCTTGCCCTCCGACACCACCAGCGTCACCGCCACGCCGCCCGCGGGCACCGGCCGCTCCTGCACCTGGATGTCGACGGCGTCGTAGCCCTTGCGCTGGTACGCCTCGCGCACGGCCTCCGCCGCCGAGTCCAGCTCCTCCGGGTCCAGCGGTCCGCCCTGGAGCAGGCCGCTCGCCTCCAGGAGTTCCCCGGACGTGAGGACCTGGTTGCCGCGCACCGACACGTCGGACAGGAGCGGCAGCGGCGTGAGCTGGAACACCAGCCGCACCCCACCTGGCACGTCCTGCGTGAGCGCCACCACGTCCGCGAAGCGCCCCGTGGCGAACAGCTGCTCCACCGACCTGCGCACCGCGCCGGGCGTCAGCGCCTGGCCCTTGCGCAGCGTGACGAGCCCCGACAGCCCGTCCGACGACATGCCCTCCGGCAGGTGCAGCTCCACGGCGACCACGGCCGGCGCGTCGTCATCGGAGCCTACGGGCGCCGCGAGCGCGGGGAACGCGCACACGAGGAGCAGCACCGCGGCCAGCGCGGCTACTCGACCTCCCAGCCCAGCTTCAGCTCGAGCCCGAGGTTTCCGAAAGAGGCCTGGCTGTTCTCGTTGTCCCACTGGGCCTGTGCGGAAAGACGGTCGTCGAAGCGGTACTCAGCGCGTGCCCGGGTGCCACGCCCACTCACGGGCTGGGTCATCCCGATTTTAAGCTGCTCGGACAGGAACTTCGACTCCAGTTGTGCGGTGGGCTCCGCCTGCCGGGTGGCGTCGTTGTAGGTGGTGGAGATCTGCAGGGACAAATCCCTGAGGACCGGGTTGCTGGGCAGGAACCGGCGCACCTGCCGGTCCAGTCCCGACACGTTGAAGAGGGCCTCCGCCGCCAGACCGTAGCTCGCCGACGCGGCCGTGTCCTTGTCCGCGCTCGTCACCCCCAGTGTCAGCAGCGACAGGATGTCGCCCTCCGTGAGCACCGGCTCCGACGACAGGACGACCAGCGGGTTGGACGGCCGGCCGAACGCGTGCAGCTTCACCACGAACTCGCGCACCGACGTCTGCGCCTGCACCTCGAACACCGGGTCGATGCCGGACGCGTCGCGGAACTCCAGCTGCCCCTGGTCGATGGTGAAGAGGTTGTTGCGGAAGAACGCCTGGCTGCCCTCCGCCGCCTCCACGCGGCCCAGGAGCCCCGGCTTCACGTCCGTGCCCGTCAACCGCACGTCGCCCAGCAGCCGCGCCTTCGCCAGGTTGTTGTCCACGCGCACGTCGCCGAAGTGCACGTTGACGTCCCAGGTGAAGAAGGGGTCCCTCGCGCGCTCGCCTCCACCGCCCAGGGTGAGCTGCGGCTTCTTCTGCATCGTCTTGAGCAGCGCTTCGATGTCGAGCGGCTTCTGGTAGCGCAGCTTGATGATGTCCAGCCCGCCCGTGACGGTGGGCCCCGTGGCCGGACCCACCACCTGCAGCAGGCCGGACACGGTGAGCGGCAGGTCCTCCGTCATCCGGTACGGCACGGCGTCCAGTTGCAGCGTCAGCGCCAGCCGCTTGGGCACGAAGCGCTCCAGGCGGATGTCGCCGCGCGCGGACACCTGTCCCTCGTTGACCTGGGCCTGCAGGTGCTCCACCAGCACGCGCTGGCCCGTCAGCTCCAGGCGCCCGGACATGCCGCGCACGGTGAGCGGCAGGTCGCGCATGGACATCCGCACGTCGGACAGCTCCGCGGAGCCCACCACCGACGGCGCGTCCAGCGGCCCCGTCGCCTCCGCGTCCACGCGCAGCTGGCCGCCCACGCGCTCCATGCCGGGGAGCAGCGGCTCCAGGAGCCGCACGTCCATGCGCCCCTCGCGCAGGCTCATGTTCATGGCGCGCTTGCTCATCCAACCGCCCAGCGTGACGTCCACGGACGCGCCGCTGAAGCGGAAGGGCTGCACGTCCAGCCGCCCGTTGACGTACGACAGCACCAGCGGGCCCTGGTTGCGGCCGCGCAGGTCGCCCCGCGCGAGCGTCAGCTCCCGCACCGTGGCGGCCACCTGGTAGGCCTCCGGCTGCAACAGCGGGCCCTGCAGCGTCACGCGCCCCGCGAGCATGCCGGTGACGCCCGCGAGCGCCGGAACCTGCGGCAACAGCGGCTTGATTTCAGGCAGCAGCAGGTCGACGGTGGACTCGAAGAGGTAGGGCTCCTTCACCGTCATGGACAGCGAGCCCTGCGCGTCGCGGAAGGGACGCCCGGTGATGCGCAGCTGCTTGCCCTCCTGGTGCAGCGCCAGGTCCATGGCGCCCAGGTCGCGCGAGGCGAAGGTGATGCGCGGCCCCTTCAGCGTGGCCTGGATGTCGGGCTTGTCCGCCGAGCCCGCCACCGTGCCCTCGAGCGCGAGCGTGCCCTGGATGCCCATCTCCTCCGCGGTCTCCGGGCCCACGGCCTCCGCCAGCGACAGGTTCTCTCCGCCGAAGCGGTAGTCCAGCGCGCCCCCGGTGAAGCCGAACGAGCCCTCCACCCACGTGCGCCCCATGCGGCCATCCAGCACGGTGCGCGCAAGCACCATCTCCTTGCCGTCCACGAAGCGCAGCCGCGCGGAGCCCGCGCCCAGCCGGCGGCCCAGGTACGTGGTGTCGCGCAGCTCGAAGGCCACCAGCCCCTCCAGCTTCTCCAGGGGACTGTCGATTTCCACGCGTCCGGAGGCAGCGCCCGCGAACTGGCCCTGCACCACGGCGATGGACGGGCTCAGCCCCGCCACCAGGTCCACCAGGTCCTCGGTGCGCCCCTGCGGCACGGTGACGTCCAGGCGCAGGTGCAACAGGCGCGCGAAGGTGAGCGCCGCCTTGCCGTAGTACTGCGTGCGCCCCTTCTGGCCGGTGAGCGACGGGAAGGACAACAGCCCGTTCGAGTACGACAGCTTCGCCTGCGTCACGCCCAGGCCGAAGCCCCAGAAGGTGAAGTCGCGCAGGGACAGGCTCGCGTCCACCTTCACGTCCGAGTACGGCCCCACGATGGAGTAGTTCGCGGAGCCCTTGCCGGACCACGGCAGCTCCGCGATGTGGCCGAAGTCCGACAGCTCCAGCTCGCCGTTGCCCTGGATGTCCAGGCCGCGCGCGCTGTCGAAGTAGAGCGTCACCTCGCCGTGCACGCGCGAGCGGCCGGACTCCACCGTGAGGCGCGTGAAGGACACGCGGTCCCCCGTCAGCTTCACGGCCGTCTGCGCGCGGCCCCGCTCGAAGGTGAGCAGCGTCTTGCCCGCGCTGAGCGGAGCGTCGAACGCGCGCGTGGCCAGCATGAAGCGGCCGGTGCGCAAGTCCAGCGGCCCGGACAAGGACGGCCGGGGCAGCAGCGTCCCGGTGAGGTGCGCGTTCGCCGTCGCGGGGAAGTCCACCCACGAACCCGCCACGCCCGCGCGCTCCAGGATGCGCCCGAACGACGCGTCCTCCGTCTGGAGCGTCACGTCCACCGGCAGCTCCGGCGTGAGCCGCAGCTCGCCGGCCAGCTTCACCTTGCCGCTTCCCAGCGGCGCCTCCAGCGACTCCACGCGCACGCGGTCCCCCGCGTAGGACATGCGCGCGTTGAGGCTCACCGGGCCGTACTGCTCATAGGCCAGGTTGCTGGCGGACACGTCCGCGCCCACCGCGAGCGCGGACGGCTTCCCGGTGACGGACAGGCGCGTCCACAGGTGGCCCGTGGCCGGACGCGGCAGCAGCTTCGCCTGCGACAGCGTGCGCAGCGGCAGGAACACCTGCGCGTCCAGCGCGAGCACCGGATGGCACAGCGTCTCCACGCGGCCGGACACCGTGGCGGTGACGTCGTCGAGCGTCACCTCCGCGCGCTCCACGTCCAAGAGCCCCTCGTCGGGGTCCAGAGAGCCGGTGAAGGCCAGCTGCCCCAACGCCAGTTCGCCGCCGCCCGCGCCCAGGCGCACCACGCCGCGCCGCGCGCCCACCTCCAGCTCCATCACGCCCCAGTGCTCCACCCACCCGACGTTCAGGTTCTCCACCTCCACGCCCCGCCCGTCCGGCAGCGCGAGGCGCACCTCCGCGCCGGTGACGTCCACGCGCCCCACGCCCACGCGCGTCAGCGGCGTGAGCGGGCACGTCCCGCCGGAGGAAGGCGGGCTTGAAGAAGGCCGGGACAAATCCAGCGCCACGCGCGGATGGCGCACGCGCACGTGGCCCAGCATGAGGCGGCGGGACAGGGGCGACAGGAAGCCCAGCGCCACCTCGGCTTCGTCCGCGGCGAACAGCGGCGTGTCCGTCCCGCGCGCGAACACCGACACGCCGTGCAGCACCACGCGCGAGCCCAGCGGATCCAGCTCGCACCGG
Organism: Corallococcus sp. AB049A; assembly: GCF_003668885.1. NCBI lineage: Bacteria > Pseudomonadati > Myxococcota > Myxococcia > Myxococcales > Myxococcaceae > Corallococcus > Corallococcus sp. AB049A. The sequence goes on from NZ_RAWL01000109.1 coordinate 10,200, forward strand.
CCGATGCCCACGTCCACGCCCAGCAGGTCCGGCAGGTGCCTGCGCGCCGCGGTGCACGCGGCATCCCAGGTGAACGGCTGGCGCAACAGCAGGATGCTCCCCGACACCAGGAGGAGCACCCACAAGAGCGCCTTGCGCGCAGCACTGTTGCGGCTGGGGAGGGACAATCCGCTAGAGCTTACCGAGTCCCTCGAGGTAGCGGTCGATCTCCGCCAGGTCGATCTTCGTGTTCGCCGTCCGGGGCAGCGACGAGGCGGGCGTGCTCGGCCGCTCGCTTGCCTGGGAAGCAGCCGAGCCACCCTGGAGACCCAGGTTGTCGCCGATGCGGTGCACCAGCTCCGCGCTGATGGTCTCCGAGCGCGCGAGGAACGCCTCGAAGAGGGCGTTGTCGCACAGCGTGTTGATGACGCGCGGCGTGCCGCCGGAGTGCTCGTGCACCGCGAGCAGCGCCTCCGGCGTGAAGGGCATCCGCGGGCAGCCGGCGAGCCGCAGCCGGTGCTTCACGTACGCCTCGGTGGACTCCGCCGTGAAGGGCTCCAGCTTGTAGCGGAGCGCCACGCGCTGGGCGAGCGGCGGGTCCAGCTTCAGGTTCTTCTCGATCTCCGGCAGGCCGAAGAACACGAAGGAGATGAGCTTGCGCTCCGGCACTTCCAGGTTCAGCAGCCCCCGGAACTCCTCCATGAGCTCGCGCGTCTCCAGCATCTGCGCCTCGTCGATGAGGACGACGGCCTTCTTGCCGGACTCGTAGATTTGCAGCAGGCGCTGGTAGAGCTGCGACAGGAGCGCCAGCTTCTCCTGCGCGGGGTTCTCCACGCCCAGTTGGAGCGCGATGCGGCGCAGCAGCCACTGGGCGGTGATGCCCGAGTGGATGATGACGAGCAGCGCGGCCTCGTACTCGGACTCCGGAAGCGAGTCGAGCATGCGCCGCGCGAGCGTCGTCTTGCCCGCGCCGATGTCGCCAATGAGGATGGACAGGCCCTTCATGTAGCCCACGGCGTGCATCAGCCGGGTGAGGGCCTGCGAGTGCTGCGCGGAGTTGTAATAGAAGCGGCTCACCGGAGCGTTGGAGAACGGCTCCTGGGTGAGTTCGAAGAAATCGAGGTAGGTCGTCATCGCTCGCCGGGCCTCGTGGGGACGCGCTACACGTACCCTACTTTACGAGCCTTGGGCGCGCCCGCGGCGGGAACCGGCGTCGCGGGGCCCTTTCCGGCGCGCGGCAGCGGGTCCTCCTCCGGCGCGGTCACCGCCGACAGCCGCGTCACCTGCGACCCCACGTCGCGGTACTTCGCGTCCATCGCGGCCACGCGCTGGAAGTGGAAGAGCGCCTTGCCCGGCTCGTTGAGCGCGTCGTAGGCGCTCGCCAGCTCGAAGCCCAACGCCTTGGCCACCTCGCCCGTCGCGAGCACGTTGGAAAGGCCTTCCTTGAACACCGCCACGGACTCTTCCGGCTTGCCGCGCAGCGTGTGCAGCATGCCAATCATCGTCAGGCAGTCCAGCTCGCGCGGCGTGCCCACGCAGCCCTGGCGGGCCACGTCGAACTCGTGGACGGCGTCGTCCAGCAGGCCCATTTCCTTGTAGGCGATGCCCAGGTCGTAGTGCGTGTCCACGTCCTCGGGCTTCACCACCTTGGCCAGGCCCTTCTTGAACTCGGCGAAGACCTCGTCCACCGAGTACTGGAAGTCCTCCTCCGCCGGGGGCACCGCCGCCAGCGACTCTCCGCCCAGGTCGTCCAGCTCGCCGGCCAGCTGCGCCGCCAGGTCGAACGCGTCGCCGCCACCGCCGCCGTCGTCGAGCGACGCCTCCGTCACCGGCTGCACGGAGGGCACGTGCACGGGCTCGGAGGGAGCGTCGTCCTCGGGGGCCGCGCCACCGCCGGCCTCCATCTCCTCCAGCCGCGCCATCAGCTCGCCGGCGCGCACGTGGCCGGGGAACGCGATGGTCACCGTCTCCAGGATTTCGCGCGCCTCTTCCAACAGCCCCTGGTCGAGGAAGAACGACGCCTCGTCGCACTCCTCGGAGGCGGGCTCCTCCTCGGGCTCGGCTTCCGGCTCGGGCTCCGGTTCGGGCTCCGGCTCCGGCGCATCCTCGAGCGCTTCGGGCTCGTCGTAGGACAGGTCCTCCACCTGCGGCAGCACCATGTGCGCGGCGGTGGGCTCGTCGTCCTCGTCGCCCAGCGACATGCCGCCCGTGTACGCGGGCTCCTCGGGCTCGAGCGCGGGCTCGTCCGCGGGCGCGGAGAAGCTCTCGTCCAGGCCGGCGTCGTCCAGCGCGGACACGTCCAGGGGCGCGAGCCCCACGCGCGTGGGCGCGTCGTCGTCCTCGCCCAGCGACATGCCCGGTTCGACGAAGGCCTCGTCGCCGGAGTCGTCCAGGGTCGGCAGCTGGCGCGTGTCCGGCGCGGCCTCGTCCAGGAGCGCGCGCGACGGGGACAGCACGCGCGTGGGCGGCGGCTCCTCCTCGTCACCCAGCGACATGCCGCCCGGCTCGTCCGCGAGCACCATGGGCTCGTCGCCCGCGTCCGCGGCGTACGCCAGCGCGTCGTCCTGCGCGAGCAGCGGCTCGTCGTCCAGGCCGCTGGAGTCGCCCAGGCCCGGCTCGTCCGCGAGCACCAGCGAGTCCTCGTCGGAGCCCGTGACCAGGTCGTCCTGCGGCGGCAGGTCGTAGACGGTGTTCTCGGCGGAGCTGATGGGCTCGCCCATCACCGCTTCCTCGCCGCTCAGCGTCGTCTCCGCGACCTCGTCGTCGACGATTTCGTCCGAGTCCGTCCCGTGGCTCAGCGCCGCGAGCGCCAGCTCGTCGCCTTCCGGTTGCGCGAGCGCGTCCTCCGGCGGCTCCGCGACGAGGACCTCGTCGTCGTTGGAGTCCACCAGGATGGCGTCCTCTTCCAGCGACTCCACGCCCGGCGTCGCCGCGGGCGCCACGAAGCCCCCTTCCGCGCGGAGCACGGACAGGAAGGCGGGCACCTCGGGATGCCCCGGGTTCTCCTGGAGGATGGTGGCCAGGTACGGCTGCGCGCGCAGCACGTCCGCGCGGCGCGTGCACAAGCGCAGCACGTTGAGCAGCTGCTCCGACGCCTGCGCGCCGTTATTGGCCGCCACGTAGATGTGGTACGCCTTTTCGTGCGCGTCCAGGTTCTCCGGATCCACGGAGAAGACCTTGCGCAGGTGCTCCAGCGCTTTGTCGTGGAGCCCGTACTTCACATAGACGTCCGTCTCCGTCAGCAGCTTGGCCAGCTGCTCGCGGCTCATCCCCGCGGGCGCGGGCGGCATCACGGCCGCGGGCGGCGCGGCGGGCGCGGGACGGGACGGCGGCGCGGCTGCCACGGGCGCGCTCCACGCGGGCGCGGGCTCCTCCTCGGCGTGGTGCACGGCGGCCGCGGGCTCCGGCTCCGGCTCGGCCACGGGGCCCCGGCGCGCGAGCAGATCCGGATCCTGCGGATCCAGCAGCTCAATCTGCGTCCACACGCCGTCGGCTTCGGCGGTGCGGCCGCGCTCCTGGTGGATCTTCGCGAGCTCCTTGTAGACGGACACCGTCTTGGAGACCTGCCCCAGCCCCTGGAACGCCTGGGCCAGGAGCGTCAGCGTCTCCACGTCGCGGCCATCCGCCTTGAAGCACACCTGGAGCTTCGCGAGCGCGCGCTTCTGGTCGCCGCGCTGCAGGTACGACGCGGCCAGCTCCTTCGCGAGCGGGAGGTTGTCCGGCTCCAGCGTGGAGAGGCGCTCGGCGACGCGCAGCCAGTCATCTGCCCGGGCGTTGCGCTTGAGGTACTCCGCGGCGCGCTTGAACTCCTGCGCCGCTTCCTTCGTCATGTTCTCGCGCGCGTACAGCTCCGCGAGCTTGATCTTCGACGCCACGTTCTCGGGGTCGAGATCCACCATCTTCTTCAGCGTGTCGAGGCTCGACTTGGTGTCGCCCGCCTTGTCGTAGTGGTTGGCGACGATCTGGAAGTACGCCATCGCCTCCGACATCAACCCCAGCTGCTGGTGCAGCTCCGCCAGCTTGAGGTTCACCTCCAGCAGGTTCGGGTTGAGCTTGAGGACCTGCTTGTAGAGGGCGACGGCCTTGAGGAAGAAGCCGTCCGAGGAGTAGCTCTCCGCGACCTTGGTGAAGAAGTGCGCCGCCTGCGCGTTGTCGTTCTTCTTCTGGTACAGCTCCCCCATCTTCTGGAGGACCCGGATGTCCTTCGGGTCGACCTCCAGGACCTTCTGGTACTCCTTGATGGCTTTGTCGTACGCGCCCTTCGCGACCAGCTTCGCGGCGGCTTCGATGATCTTGTTCTTGTCCATCGAGCGTGCGCTTCCGGCAGGCAGAAACCCCGAGGAACTTCGCGGGTTTCAGTCCTTCTCTGGGGGGGAGCGTTGGAGGCTAACGGAATCCTCCAACGCGGGTCAAGAAACAGCCTGCCATCCCCCGGGGCTGGATCACCCGCCTGGACGCTCGCACGCCCGGCGGGTCCTCCACGCCTTCACGGCGAGCGCTACGGCGTCTCTTCCACGGCCTTCTTGAGCCGGCGCGAACCCGTCTCGCTCGCCAGCAGGCGCTCCACGAAGCGGGTGTCGTAGTTGCCCTCCTGGAAGGACTCCTCCGCCAGGGCCGCCCGGTGGAACGGGATGTTGGTGCGGATGCCCTCCACCACGTACTCGGAGAGCGCGCGCTGCATGCGGCGGATGGCCGTCTCGCGGTCCTCCGCGTGGACGATCAGCTTCGACAGCAGGCTGTCGTAGTGCGGCAGCACCGTGTAGTTCTCGTAGGCGGCGGAGTCCACGCGCACGCCGTAGCCGCCCGGCACGCTGTAGCCGGTGATCTTGCCCGGCCACGGCGCGAAGGTGACGGGATCCTCCGCGTTCACGCGGCACTCGATGGCGTGCCCGCGGATCTGCACGTCCTCCTGCTTGAAGCGCAGGGGGTGACCGTAGGCCATGCGGATCTGCTCACGGACCAGGTCCACGCCCATGACCAGCTCCGTCACGGGGTGCTCCACCTGGATGCGCGTGTTCATCTCCATGAAGTAGAACTCGCCGCGCTCGTCGAGCAGGTACTCGATGGTGCCCACGTTGTTGTAACGCAGCTTCTTCATCGCCGCGACGGACACCTCGCCCATGCGCTGGCGCAGCTCCGGCGTGAGCGCGGGCGACGGGCTCTCTTCAATGAGCTTCTGGTGCCGCCGCTGCACGGAGCACTCACGCTCATTGAGGTGGATGATGTTCCCGTGCTCGTCCGCGACGATTTGAATCTCGATGTGGCGCGGCTTCTCCACGTACCGCTCGATGTAGAGGTCGCCGTTGTTGAAGGAGGCCAGCGCCTCCGCCTGCGCGGTGGAGAACGCCTGCGCGAGCACGCCCGGCTCGCGGACGATCTTCATGCCCTTGCCGCCGCCGCCCGCCGCCGCCTTCAGGATGACCGGGAAGCCGATCTCCTTGGCGAACGCCTCCGCCTCGCGCGGGTCCTTCACCACGCCGGGGCTGCCCGGCAAGAGCGGCATGCCGGCCTCGCGGGCCGCGGCGCGCGCGCGCACCTTGTTGCCCATCAGCCGCAGCATCTCCGGGCGCGGGCCAATGAAGCGGATCTTGCAGTTCTCGCAGACCTCCGCGAACTCGGCGTTCTCCGACAGGAAGCCGTAGCCCGGGTGGATGGCGTCCGCGCGGGTGATCTCCGCCGCGGAGAGCAGCTGCGGCACGTTGAGGTAGCTCTCCTTGGACGGAGGCGGCCCGATGCAGACGGCCTCGTCCGCGAAGCGCACGTGCAGCGCGTTGGCGTCAGCGGTGGAGTGCACCGCCACGGTGGCGATGCCCAGCTCTCGGCATGCGCGGATGACCCGCAGGGCAATCTCCCCGCGGTTGGCGACCAGGACCTTCTTGAACACGGCCGTGCTCCTAACGCGAGGGCCTTTAAGGCGCGGCGCGTCCCGCCCGGAAGGGGGCAGGACGCGCCAGACGACGAGAGACTCAGGCCGGCTCGATGCGGAACAGCGCCTGGCCGAACTCCACCGGGCGACCGTTCTCCACGAGGACCTCGGCGATGCGGCCGGAGACCTCGGACTCGATTTCATTCATCAACTTCATCGCTTCCACGATGCAGAGCACCTGGCCCTTGCGCACCACCGTGCCCACGTCCACGAACGGGGGCTGATCCGGCGCGGGGGTCCGGTAGAACGTCCCCACGAAGGGGCTGTTCACCAGGTGGCCCGGCTTCTCCGCGGGCTTCTCCGGCGCCGCGGCGGCAGGGGCCGCGAGCGCGGCGGCAGGGGCCGCACGGGGCGCGGCCGGGGCGGCGTACTCCACCGGCGGCGACACCGTCACCCCAGGGCCGGACGGCGCCGTGTGGTGGACGATGGTCGTCTCCGGCGCGTGGCCGCGGCGGATGTAGAGCTTCTCCGGGCCCTTCGTCCACACCAGCCGGGTGACGTCGGAAGCCTCCAGGATTTCGACGATCTGCCGGAGGGCCTCCACGTCCAGCGACGTGTTGCCCGAATCCCGTCCGGAGGCCGCACCCGAGGACTCGGGCGACCGGGTTGCCTTGCGCTTCGTTGCCATTCAGACCCCTCCCGGGTCGCCAGGTGAAGGGAAGCTGCTCTCAGCCCGCGGTGGAAACGCGGGTGAGGTACTTGCCACCGTCACGCGTGTCGATCTTCAGCACGTCGCCCTCGTTGATGAACAGGGGCACGTTGACCGTGAAGCCGGTCTCCATCGTGGCGGGCTTCAGGGCGCCGGACACGGTGTCGCCGCGCACGCCCGGGTCGCACTTGGTGACCTTGAGGTCCACCGAGTTCGGCACCGACACGTTGATGGCCTTGCCGTTCCAGAAGAGGATCTCCACGTCGAGATTCTCCTTCAGGAAGTTGACGGCCTCTCCGAGGCCTTCCTTGGAGAGGAAGGTCTGCTCGAAGTTCCGCTTGTCCATGAAGTAGTAGTCGCCGTCCTGGACGTACAGGTACTGCATGTCCTTGGACTCGATGTCCGGGGTGCCCACCTTGTCGCCGGACTTCAGCGTGGGCTCCAGGACGCGGCCGTCCAGCAGGCTGCGGATCTTCGTGCGCGTGAAGGAGGAGCCCTTTCCAGGCTTGACGTGCTGGAAGTACTCAATGACGTACGGCTTGTCCTCCCACAAGATCTTCAAACCATTGCGGAATTCGGACGTGTCGACAAACCCGGCCATGGGACCGACTCCTTCATACAGACGTAAAGGCGAAAGTCCGGGGTGTCTAGCCCATGCCCTGGTTCCTGCAAAGAGGAAAGCGGAGGCACGCTGCGTCGCCGGGCAGGCTCGACAAGCCCCTGCCCGGGCGGACGTGCGTGGCTACAACTCCGCCTTCACCTGCGGCGCGGTGACGCGCAGGACATAGCGCCCCTTGCCGAAATTCCCGTCCGCGCGCAGGGCCAGCACCAGGAAGTATTCCGGCGTCAGCAGGCGCATCACGGTGAGGACCTTCTCGCTGTTGACGGACACCTCGGTGACGTTGCCCGTCTTCAGCGATTCGGCCGCGTTCTTCAGCTGCGTGAGCAGGTTGGCGTACTCCACCCAGGTGCCGGACACGTCCAGCTCCGTGGCTTCGTCCCTCTGGAACGTCTCCACGGAGATGCCGTCGAAGCCCATCACGCTGCACGCGAGGGCTCCGTCCACCTGGTTCACCACCGCTTCAAGGTGCGTGCGAAAAGACATGGTCCTCCCGGGGCGGGGTGTGGGGTGGCCGGCCTACAGCACGCACGTGGGGTAGTTGTTTTCCTGTCCACCGCGCGAAGAACCGCACGGGGCGACGGGATCGGGCAGCGTTCCAGGCGCGCAGGTCGCGATCCCCAGGTTCCGCTTGAAGGCGGTGAAGGAGTACTCGAGCTCGTTCGTTTCGAAGTTCTTGTGCCCCGAACCGTACTCGCCCGCGAACTGGACGGTGACCGTCACCTCGGTGAACTCCCCTTCCGCCAGCCCGTTCGCGAGCTCCTCCGCGGCCTCCGCGGTCAGGACGTTGGCCACGAGGACGTTGTCCTGGCTGCCAGGCGACAGGCCCGCGGTGTAGTTCACCTCGCCGTCGGGAAGGCTGACGTCCGGGGAGGAATAGGACAGCCGAAGTGTCTTGACGAACGCGGTGGCGGCCCCGCCCGAGCCCTCGCCCGGCTCCAGGGGAATGTCCCCGACGTCGACGGCGGTCTGCTGGTAGCCGTTGTTGACCAGGAAGCCCAGCACGTAGCTCTGACCGTACTGGACGTTGAGCGAGCCACGCGCGATGGCGGGCGCGTCGTCCTCGACCTCGCAGGTCACGCTGGGGAACTTGATCTGGGTGATCTGGATTGCGGGGGCGCTCTCGGAGCACGAGCAGAGCCCGAGCGACAGGGCCGCCGCGATGAAGAAGGGCTTCATTGGAATGTCTCTCCCAATCACAGGACGCGAAGCCTTAGAGGCTCTGCGCGATGGTCTGCCGGTTGAGGATGCGGGGCGTGATGAAGATGAGCAGCTCCTGCCGCACATCCGTCTCCTCCGTGCTCCGGAAGAAGAAGCCCAGGACGGGGATCTTCGACAGGAAGGGCACCGAGTCACTCTGGGTGCTGCCGCGGCGCACGTAGATGCCGCCGATGACCGTCGTGTCGCCATCCTTCACGAGGACCTGGGTGTTGGCCTCCTTGCGCTGGATGGACGGCTGGCCGTTGGCACCGGTGTTGGACGGGTCCGGCTGGTTGTTCTGAGCCTGGATGGACATGAGGATGCTGCCGTCCTGGGTGATGTGCGGCGTGACTTCCAGCGACAGGCGCGCTTCCACGAAGGTCGTGTTCACGCCGCCGGCCGACGTCTGGCTGAACGGGATGGACAGACCCTGGCTGATGCGGGCCGTGTTGTTGTCCAGCGTGGTGACCTTGGGCGACGAGATGGTCTTCACCGCGCCCTCCGTCTCCGCCGCGGACAGGCGCAGGTTGAGCTGCACGGCGCCGCCCGCGGAGCCGAAGGCGAAGCCCATGGCACCACCGATGCCCTCACCCACCGCCGCCGGCAGGTTCACCGCGAAGTTGGGCTGGGGAGGAACGCCCGGCGCCGCGCCACCCGCGCCGCCCGTGACGCCGACGGTGCTGGGGAAGATGAGGCCGGTGGGGTTGCCGGTCGCGGTGGACAGGCGCGTCTGACCGCCCCACTGCACGCCCAGGGCGCGGCTGAAGGTGGTGCTCGCCTCCACGATGCGGCTCTCGATGAGGACCTGCGGCGTCTGCGTGTCCAGGCTGCGCACCAGGGCGCGCGCCTTCTCCGTGTTGGAGCGGATGTCCTTGATGATGAGCACGTTGGTGCGCGTGTCCACCGTCACCGAGCCACGGTCGCTGAGCACGTCCTTCACGCGCGACGACATGTCCCCGGCCACCGCGTAGTTCACCGGCACCAGGCTGACCAGCAGGTCCTCCTGCTGCTGCAGCGACTTCTTACGCTCCTGGCGCAGCCGCGCCTCCTCTTCCAGGGTCTTCAGCGGCGCGATGCGGATGATGTTGCCCACCTGCTCCTGGCCCAGCTGCTTGGTGCGCAGGATGAGGTCCAGCGCCTGGTCCCAGGGCACGTTGCGCAGGCGGATGGTCACGCGGCCCGCCACGTCGTCGGCCACCACGATGTTGCGCTTGGAGATCTCCGCGATGACGCGCAGCAGGTTCTGGATGTCGATGTCCTTGAACTCGAAGGACACGCGCTTGCCGCGGTAGCGGGCCTGCTGGGGCGCGCCCTCGGCCGCGTACGCCGGGGCCTCCGCCGTGAAGCCGGCGGTGCGCTGGGTGACGGCCACCTCCTCCGTCTTCACGCCCTGCACGTCCAGCCGCCAGCTCAGGCTGCTGGCGCCCTGGGTGACGTTCTCCTCGATGGCGCCGTCCGCGGCGACCACCAGGCGCACCTTGCGGCCCTCACCCGGCACGCTGAAGGCGCTGATCATCTTCACCGGCGTGTCCAGCGCGCTGGTGTCCAGGCTGCGCTCCAGCTTCTTGGGCAGCCGCGCGTTCTCCAGCGTCAGCACCGCGCTGCGCGGATCCGGCCGGTCCACCTTCCACGCGGTCGCGCCGGACAGCTTCAGCTGCACGCGGCCACCGGAGGGGCTCTCGTCGAAGGTCAGGTCCTTCACCTCCACCACCGCCGGCTGCGGCGCGGCCTGCGCCACGGCGGGCTGCGGCTTCACCGGCTCCTGCGCGGGCAGGGGCTGCGGGCGCAGGGGCTCCACCTCCGCCACCACCGCGTCGCGAGGCTGCGCGGGCTTGGGCTTGCGCGCCACCGCGCTCCCCAGCACCACGTCCAGGCCCCGCGCGGAGCGGTCCACGCGGTAGGCGGGCATGTCGCCCTTGGCCACGAGGACCAGGCGCACCTTGTCCTCATGAGCGCCCACGCGCACGTCCTTGAGCAGGTCGCCCTTCACCTTGGGCGCCTTCGCGCTCAGGCCCACGCCGTAGACGTCCACCGCCAGGCGCGGCGGGTCCACCAGCTCCAGGACCTCGTAGCGGGCAATCTCGCCGTCGGTGCCGACGCGCAGCGCCTCGCCGTCCATGGACAGCCGGGTGATGCGCTGGGCCGGGTGGGCCACCTCGCGCTCATCCGCCTCCGTGGCGACGACGTTCTCACGGCCCGGCGCCTGGGACGGGGCCGCCTTGGAGGAGGTCCCCTCCTCCGGCACCACCGCCACCATCGCCTCCACCACCGGCGCGGGCGCGGCCTTCACCGGCGCGGGCTCGGCCTTGGGGGCCGCCAGGGCCTGCGGAGCCTGCGTCGCCTGCGGAGCCTGGGCGGTCGCGGCGGCGGGGGCCACCGGCGAGCCGTCCACGGAGATGACCACGCGGTTGCCTTCCGCGCGCACGTCGTACTGGGAGGCCTGGTCGAGCGCCACCAGCACGCGGCCCACGCTGGCTCGCGAGTCGGAGAACTGGGCGGCGACCACGCCGGACACCGGACCGGTGCCGTCATGGTGCCCCTTGATGCCGGTGGCGTCCGCGGACGACAGGTCCACCACCAGCCGCTCTGGCCCGCTGAGCCGGAAGACGGTGAAGGTGGGCGGCCGGGTCCCGGTCACCACGACCTGGGCACCGGCTCCCGTCCGGGACACCTGCAGGTCCCTCAGCGTATTGAGATCCGCGCCGTACACCTTGGCGCTTGCCAGGACGACCGCCCATGCGGTCGCCATGATCCACTTGCCCCTCGTCACAGCGCTCTGCTCGAGCATGCGTCCCCTCAACAAGTTGGAAGCGGGCGACGTCTGCCCGCTGGCGCGCCGTGGGGCGCTACTCCCAGTTCTTGCCCGTCATCAGGTTGTAGGCGGGGTCCTTCACGCCATCCGCCTTGAGCTGCAGGCTCACCGGATTGCTGATGAGCTCGCCCTTGGCACCCGTGAAGACCTCGGTGACGGTGACCGAGTCCCTGAGAATCTGTGTGACCTTGCCGCCCTGGCGTCCCACGCGGGTGTTGCGCCGGACGATGTGGCCGCGCCCCAGGGGGTCCTCGACCATCGCCAGCGGGCTGGCGTCCCCGGTGACGACCGCCACCAGCTTGAGCTGGTCCAGGTCGAACACGCACAGGGGTTCGTTGCAGGCCCGCTCCGGTGCGTCACGCGCCACCGGCCCGAGCTCCTCCAGCGGACTGCGGAACGGATCCCGCTTTCCCACCGGACTGTAGGTATAGACGAACGTTGGCGCCGCCGACGCCTCGGTCTTCTGCTCCACCGGGGCCGGCGCGGGGGCGGCGGCCTGCGGGGG
>NZ_RAWL01000010.1:0-51207 GCF_003668885.1 Corallococcus sp. AB049A
GCCTATAACCGACCCCCCCACCCCCTGGCAACTTCGCCACCACGATTACCCGGCCGCTTCCAGCGGCTCAAAGTATTCCGGGGAAACGCAGGGCATACGGGCAGTGTCGCCTTGCCAAGGGGTCCCAGGCCCTTACGTTGAAGCCATGAGACTCGACAAATACACGGTGAAGGCACAGGAGGCGATCCAGGAAGGTCAGTCCCTGGCTCGCCGGGCCGACAATCCCCACTACGAGCCGGAGCACCTGGCGACGGCGCTGCTGGGGCAGAAGGACGGCATCGTCGACCCTCTCCTGCGCAAGATTGGCGTGGACGTGAAGCTGTTCGCGGGCCGGCTGGGCGAGGCCCTGCAGAAGCTCCCGCGCATCCAGGGCGGCGAGAGCGCCATGCTCAGCCAGCGCCTGATGAAGACCTTCGACAAGGCGGAGGATGAGGCCAAGGCGCTGAAGGACGACTTCACGTCCTCCGAGCACCTGCTCCTCGCGCTGACCCAGGACAAGGGCGCCGTCGGCGAGGCCATGAAGTCCTCCGGCGTGACGCGCGAGCGCGTGCAGGCGGGCTTGAAGGAGGTCCGGGGCTCCTCGCGCGTGACGAGCGCCGACGCGGAGTCCACCTACCAGGCGCTGGAGAAGTACGGCCGCGACCTCACGGAGGCGGCACGCTCCGGCAAGCTGGACCCCGTCATCGGCCGCGACGAGGAGATCCGCCGCTGCATCCAGGTCTTGAGCCGCCGCACCAAGAACAACCCGGTGCTCATCGGTGAGCCGGGCGTGGGCAAGACGGCCATCGCGGAAGGCCTGGCCCGCCGCATCGTGGACGGCGACGTGCCGGAAGGGCTGAAGAACAAGCGCCTCATCACCCTGGACCTGGGCGCCATGGTGGCCGGCGCGAAGTACCGCGGCGAGTTCGAGGAGCGCCTCAAGGCGGTCCTCAAGGAGGTCTCGGACGCGGCGGGGGAGATCATCCTCTTCATCGACGAGATGCACACGCTCGTGGGCGCCGGGAAGGCCGAGGGCGCCATGGACGCGGGCAACATGCTCAAGCCGGCGCTCGCGCGCGGCGAGCTGCACTGCATTGGCGCGACGACGCTGGATGAGTACCGCAAGCACATTGAGAAGGACGCCGCCCTGGAGCGCCGCTTCCAGCCGGTGTTCGTGGGCGAGCCCTCGGTGCACGACACCATCAGCATCCTGCGTGGCCTGAAGGAGCGCTACGAGGTGCACCACGGCGTGCGCATCCAGGACTCCGCGCTCGTCGCGGCGGCCACGCTCAGCCACCGCTACATCGCGGACCGCTTCCTGCCGGACAAGGCCATCGACCTGGTCGACGAGGCCTCCAGCCGCCTGCGCATCGAGATCGACTCCATGCCCACGGAGATCGACGACATCCGCCGCAAGGTGACGCAGCTCGAAATCGAGCGCGAGGGCCTGCGCAAGGAGACCGATCCGCACTCGCGCGAGCGCCTGGCCACCATCGAGAAGGAGCTGGCAAACCTCAACGAGAAGTTCAACTCGCTCAAGGCCCACTGGGACGAGGAGAAGAAGGCCATCGCGGCGCTGCGCTCGCTCAAGGAGAAGCAGGAGAAGGCGCGCAACGACCAGGCCGCGGCGGAACGTCAGGGCGACCTGAACCGCGCCGCGGAGCTGAAGTTCGGCGTCATCCCGGGCCTGGAGAAGGAGGTCGCGGCGCAGAACGCGAAGCTGGCGGAGCTGCAGAAGCACCAGAAGTTCCTCAAGGAGGAGGTGGACTCCGAGGACATCGCCTCCGTGGTGGCCAAGTGGACGGGCATCCCGGTCTCCAAGCTGATGGAGGGCGAGATGCAGAAGCTGGTCAAGATGGAAGACCGGCTCGCGGACCGTGTCATTGGCCAGCGCAGCGCGATTGAAGCCGTGTCCAACGCCGTGCGCCGCGCGCGCAGCGGGCTGCAGGACCCGAACCGCCCCATCGGTTCGTTCATCTTCCTGGGCCCCACGGGCGTGGGCAAGACGGAGACGGCCAAGGCGCTGGCGGAGTTCCTCTTCGACGACGACACGGCCATGGTCCGCATCGACATGTCCGAGTACATGGAGAAGCACGCCGTGTCCCGGCTCGTGGGCGCGCCCCCGGGCTACGTGGGCTACGAGGAGGGCGGACAGCTGACGGAGGCCGTGCGCCGCAGGCCGTACACGGTGGTGCTCTTCGACGAAATCGAGAAGGCCCACCACGACGTGTTCAACATCCTGCTCCAGATTCTCGACGAGGGCCGGGTGACGGACAGCCAGGGCCGCACGGTGGACTTCCGCAACACGGTGCTCATCCTCACGTCGAACATCGGCTCGCAGGCCATCCAGGAGGGCATGGCGGGCACGGACACGCTCAACGAGAAGACGCGCAGCGAGGTGATGGACGCGCTGCGCGGCCACTTCCGGCCGGAGTTCCTCAACCGCGTGGACGAAATCGTCGTCTTCGAGCCGCTGCGCAAGAAGGACATCTACCGCATCGTGGACATCCAGCTGGGCCGGCTGCAGAAGCTGCTCCAGGCCAAGCGCCTCACGCTGGACCTCACGGACAGCGCGCGGGAGCTGCTGGCCGAGCGCGGCTACGACCCGACGTACGGTGCCCGGCCGCTCAAGCGCGCGGTGCAGAAGTACCTGCTGGATCCGATGGCGCTCAAGGTGCTCAACGGCGAGTTCGCGCCGGGCGAGCACATCCAGGCGGACGCGGGCCCGGACGGGCTCACCTTCGCCAAGGTGCTGGTGGACAACGCGAAGGGCGTGAAGAAGACGGCGTAAGCCCGCTTCACGCACCGGTGATTCACACGGCGGGCCGCCTTCCCTCACCGGGAGGCGGCCCGGGGTGTTTCTCAGGTGCGGCGGTGCTTGTCGTAGAGCGTGTCGCGCCACGCGAGCAGGTCCGGGAAGCGCGCGGCCAGGCCCGGATGGGTCCACACCTCGCGCGTGCCGGGGCCCATGGGCAGGTGCCGGTCCGCGGGCGGCCCCAGGAGCGCGAGCATCGCCGCGGTGGTGATGTCCGCGTAGGTGAAGCCCTCCTCCAGCAGGTAGGGCCGGCCGCCCAGCGCCGCGCGCAGGTTGTCGTAGGACGGGGCGACGGCGGCCTCGATGGCCTCTGGAGAGGTGTCCGCCACCTGGTGCTTCTTCACCACGAAGCGCATGCCCAGGCGCGCGGAGGGCGCGAACACCGGGCGCAGCCAGCCGGGGATGAACTTCGGCAGCATCTCCGCCTGGGCGCGGGCGTTGTCCAGCATGCGCGGCATGGCGTAGGCGCGCGCCAGGTCCAGCACGTGTTCGCTGATGTCGTTCCACGCGGTGATGGCATCCAGCCGCGCGGCCGGGAAGAGCGGACTGCCCTGCCCCACCGCTTCCGCGTGCTTCGCGATGGCGAACGAGCCGTGCGTGGCCGGCTGGGGCGGATCCACGAGCAGCGGCACGGAGGGCTTCACCCCCGGCGCCACCTGCTTGCGCAGCCAACGCTCCTGGATGAGGGGGACGTAGTCCTGGTAGCGGTAGGCGACGCGGTGGTGGTCCAACGCCCACCGGGCCTTCTCCGTCCAGCCCGATGAGGTCAGTCCGACGAGGGTTCTCATGGGGCCGGGACTTCAGCGCGCCTTGAGGAACGCGTCCAGCTCGGAAAGCTTGAGCAGCCGGGGCTCGGCGGTGGGGAGCACGGCGTCGCGGGCGGCGGTGGCCAGCGCAAGGGCGCGCTCCGGCTCGCGGTGGGCACGGCGCAGCGCCCGGGCCAGGACGTAGCGGATGTTGGCCATCTCCAGGGGCGGGCCCGCCGTCTTCTCCCAGGCCTCCAGGGAGCGCTCCGCCCACTGACGGGCCTCCTCCAGCGCACCCCGCTCCAGCGCCAGCTCCGCCAGCATCTCCTCCACCTCCATGGGGAGCCGGGCCTCTTCGCCCGCGAGCTTGTGGTGCAGGGCCACCAGCTCGCGCGCCACGTCCCGGGCCTCGTTGAGCTGCTTCGCATGGGTGAGGGCGACGGCCAGGACGCGCAGCGACTCGCCCAGCTCGGTCTCTGCCTCCAGCTCCCGCACGATGGCCACGCCGCGCTTCGCCGCCGCGACGGCGCGCTCGGTCTGCCCGAGTTGCAGATAGGCCGCCGACTGGCACCGCGCCGGCGCCGCGAAGATGGGGTCCTTGCGGCCGTCGGCACGGCCCGCGGCCGCCTCCTCTTCCATCTGCTGGAGCAGCACCAGGGCCTCCGCCACCCGGCTCTGGTTCATGAGGATCTGCGACAGGTTGGTGCCCGTGCGGATGCGGAAGACGGAGCCCTTGGGGAACAGCTGATTGTAGATGGCCCGGGCCTCATGCATGTGACGCTCGGCCTCCTCGTAGCGCCCCATGCGGTAGGCGGCCGCGCTCAGGTTCCCCCGCAGGCCGGCGACGTAGCGCAGGGGCTGGTGGTCGGGGCCATGGATGCGCTCGTAGCGGCGCAGGCTTTCCAGGAAGGCCTCACGCCCCTCCTCGTAGCGCTGCAGCTCCACCAGGGTTCCCCCCATGTTGTTGATCGCGATGGCGACCTTCGGGTGGTCCGGTCCGTAGGCGGCCTCCAGGATGTCCCGGGCGCGGTGGATGGTCGCGAGCGCCTCCTCCTTGCGCCCCATGGACCGCTGGGTGGAGGCCAGCATGAGCAGCCCGCGGGCGAGCCTCGGCGAGTCCCGGCCGTGCAGCCTCTCCTGGAGCGCCAGCCCCTGCTGGATGACGGGCAGCGCGTCCGACGAGCGCGACTGCTGCTCCAGCGAGTTGCCCTCGTACACGAGCAGCTGGGACTCCAGCTCCGGGTTGCCTCCGGACCGCGCCAGGAGCGCCCGGGCCTCGTCGGCGTGGGCCTTCGCCTGCTCCGGGCGCTGGGTCACCTCGCCGTCGACGAAGACCTGGTGGACGGCGGCCTCCGCGGCGCGCAGGTCGTCGTGCCCGGACAGGGACGCGAGCATCGCGCGGCGCAGTGCGGGTTCCGCGGCCTCGTCGCGCAGGAAGGCGCGGGCCTCGCCTTCGATGAGCAGGGCTTCGCCCAGCAGCGGCTTGTAGCCCAGCGCCTCCGCCTCCTTGACGATGGGAGCGACGCGGTCCACGGCGTCCTGCCACCTGTCCGCGCCCAGGCGGGCCCGCGCGTCGTCCAGCTTCGCGTACGCGGCCTTCACGCGCGCGGCGACCTCGGGGCGCTCTGGCGGGGGCACGGGCCGGGACAGCGCCTCCACGTCCGCGCAGCGCGACAGCGGGCTCAAGGCCAGCGCGGCTTCGGGTGCGGTGGCGACGCCCGCGCGGTCCGCGGAGAGGAGCACCTCCGTGAGCGTTGTCAGCTCGCGGCGGCGGCGCTCCAGGCACTGGGTGCGCAGGTCCAGCACCGCGGCGGACTGCGTGCCGTGTTCGTGCGTGGCGAGGCACGCGTCGCGGCGGCTGTCGCTCCACCCGGCGACGAAGGCATCCAGGGTGCGGGCGGTGGTCTCGTAGGCGGCGACGGCGTCCGGGGCGCCCGTGGCCTGGAAGGCCTTGAGCAAGGCCGCCTTGCGGTCCGCGTCCCAGATGCCATGGAAGCGCGTGGGGTCGTCCGCGCAGGGTGAAGGGCCCCGGGCCACCACCACCGCGGCAGCGATGGCGAGCAGGCCCACGCCCATGCCCGCGGCCGCCATCTTCGCGCCGGTGCGGGGGAAGGCCGCGCGCTCCAGCGCGTCGAGCAGCACCGTCATGGAGGGATGACGGGCGCCCGGATCCACCGACAGGCCGCGCACGATGAGCGCGTGCACGGCGCGCGGGACGTTGCTCCGGTTCGCCAGGCCTCCCGTTTCAGACGCGGAGGGCTTGTGGCCGTGCAGCCCTTCGTAGAGCGACACGCAGAAGGCGTACTGATCCGACCGCGCATCGGCGGGCGAGCCCGCGAACACCTCCGGAGCAATGTACCCCGGCGTGCCCGCGACACTGGTGACCAGCGGGGCTGCCTTCGGCGACAGGGCCTCGCCCGGCGCCAGCGCGGTGGAGTCCCCATCCCCGGTGGACTCCAGGCGAGCCAGACCGAAGTCCGTCACGCGGGCCCGGCCCTCCTTGTCCACGAGCACGTTGTCCGGCTTGAAGTCCCGGTGCACCACGCCCGCCGCGTGCGCCGCCGCGAGCCCCCGGCCCGCCTGGACGTACAGCCGCACCACGTCGCGCCAGGACCTGCCGGCCGCCTTGAGGTACTGGCGCACCGTGCCGCCGTCCACCAGCTCCATGGCGATGAAGACGACGTCGCCGAACGTCCCCACGTCGTGCACGGCGACGACGTGCGGGTGGCGCGTGCGCGCGGCGGCCTGGGCCTCGCGCAAGAGCCGCTCCGTCATGCCCTGCGAGCCCCCCGTGGCGGGCGGCGCGCGCAGCAGCTTCAGCCCAATGCGGCGATCCAGGCTGGGGTCATACGCCGCATGGACGACGCCCATGCCTCCCGCGCCCAGCCGCTCCAGCACCACGTAGCGCCCCAGCAGCGTCCCCTGCGCCACCTGGGGG
The DNA here is from genome assembly GCF_003668885.1 of Corallococcus sp. AB049A. Lineage (NCBI taxonomy): Bacteria > Pseudomonadati > Myxococcota > Myxococcia > Myxococcales > Myxococcaceae > Corallococcus > Corallococcus sp. AB049A. The sequence goes on from NZ_RAWL01000010.1 coordinate 6,479, forward strand.
ATGCGCGGCTTGACGGAGCGGGTCAGCGGATCCGACTGCATCACCGCGGTGCGCGCGGCGTGCACGTCCGGCGCGGGCACGGCGCGCACGCGCAGGAACTCCGCCAGGGACTCGCGGCAGGACGCGCAGGTGTCCAGGTGGGACTCGGCGCGCTCGCGCAGGGACTGGGACGGAATGCCGTCCGCGAGGTCGAGCAGCTCGACCTCGTCGAGGTGGGGGGTCGAATCAGGCATCAGTGGGACTCACCCTTCCTTCAGCAGGGACGCGAGGCTGAGCTCCAGGCTGCCGTCGAGCACGCGCAGCAGACTGTCGAGCTGGGAGGTGTTGAGCGCGAGCCGCCGCGCCAGGGCCAGACGGGTGTGCTCCAGGAGCGCTTCGCGCGCCTTCGCCATCCACCGCGACACCGTGGAGGCATGCACCTGGTGCAGCGCGCCCAGCGACTCCACGCCCAGCCCCTGCACCAGCCCCATGCGCAGCAGGTTGCGATCCCGGGGCGGGAGCTTCGCCAGGGCCTCCGTGAAGGCGGCCCGGAAGGCGGGACGGTAGCGGTGGCGGATGTGCTCCAGCTCCGGATCCGCCGCGCCCAGGTCCGCGGCGATGAGCGCGTCATCCAGCGGCGTGCTGCGCTCCGGCCTGCGCTTGAGCGACAGCGCGATGCCCAGCGCCACCGCCTCCGACCACCGGCGCAGCGGCCCCCGGCCCGCGTACTCCGTGAGGCGCGGCGCGCGGCCACCCTCCTCCACCAGGAGCCGCAGGCGCGTGAGCTGGAGCACCTCGTCCACGAACGCGTCCGAGTCCTCCACGCGGCGCACCGCGCGCCCCGCGGGCACCAGGACGGCGGACTCCAGCGCATCCATCGCCGCCCGCTGTCCCTCCACCGCGGCCAGCGCCAGGTACAGGTCCTCGGCCTGCAGCGAGGACACGGCCTGCGCGGGAGGTTCACCCGAAGGCGTGTGCAGGGCCAGGTGCGCCACGAAGGCGCCGGGCTCAAGCCGCACCCCGGGCCACGCCGCCTCACAGCGCTCCAGGATGGAGGTCAGCACGGGCAGGAGCCCCGCCTCCTGCTCGGAGGACAGGGGGCGCGCGGCCCCCCGGAACGCCGCGACCAGCTCGGATGGAATGTTCGCCATGGCACCGGCCGGCCCCCCAAGGACTGGTTAAGCCGGAATGCTAGCGAAGGGGGCGGGGCAGGCGGAAGCCCCCGGAAGCACGGGCACGCCCGGCCCCCTGCCAGGAAACCCGCCAGGTTCCGCGCATCGCGGAAAGAGGTCGTGCATCCGACCGGCGCTTGCGGTCGTGGACCCACTTCCCGGAAGAGGACGGCATGAAGATCGGAATCATTGGCGCGGGTTTCATTGGCGGAACCCTGGCGAAGCGGTGGACGCAGCTGGGCCATGAGGTGTTCATCGCGAACTCACGCGGACCGGACAGCCTGCGCGACGTGGCGAAGGAGACGGGCGCGAAGGCCGTCACCGTCCAGGAGGCCGCGAAGGCGGGCGAGGTCGTCGTCGTGACCATCCCGCAGAAGGCGGTCCCGGACCTGCCCAAGGGCCTCTTCGCGGACGTGCCGAAGGACGTCGTCGTCATCGACACGGGCAACTACTACCCCGTGCGCGACGGCAGCATCCCGGAGCTGGAGAAGGGCACGGTGGAGAGCGAGTGGGTCTCGAAGCTCATCGGCCGCCCCGTCATCAAGGCCTTCAACAACATCTACTCCCAGAGCCTCGCGGAGAAGGGCAAGCCCAAGGGCACGCCCGGACGCGTGGCGCTGCCCATCGCGGGGGATCCGCCCGAGCACCGCGCGAAGGTGCTCAAGCTCGTGGAGGAGCTGGGCTTCGACGCCATCGACGCGGGCAGCCTCGCGGACTCCTGGCGCCAGCAGCCCGGCACGCCGGTCTACACGCACGACCTGGACGCCGCGGCCGTGAAGAAGGCCCTCGCCGAGGCCGAGCGCGGCCGCCTGCCGGAGTACCGCAAGAATGCCGACGAGGCGCTGAAAGCCTACTTCGCGTCGCAGAAGTAGGCCCCTCTTGTGCTCCCGGGGCTTCGGACGGAAGGTGTGCGCCGCATGGCCGCCCTCTCCGAAGCCCCACTGCTCGTCACCGCGGAGCTGGAGCCGGAGGCGTTCGCGCGCCTGGACGGCCTGAGACGGCGCTACTTCCCTCCCGAGCGCAACCTCATCCCCGCGCACGTCTCCCTCTTCCACCACCTGCCCGCGTCGCAGCAGGACGCCGTGGAGGCCGCGCTGGAGGTCGTCACGGAGCGCCCTGCCCCCGGCTTGCGCTTCACGAAGCTGCGGGGCCTGGGACGCGGCATGGCGGTGGACGTGGACGCGCCGGGCCTCTCGCCCGTGCACCGCGAGCTGTCGCGCGCGTTCTCGGAATGGCTCACGCCGCAGGACCGGCAGCCCTTCCGTCCCCACGTCACGCTGATGAACAAGGCCACCGTGGACGAAGCGAAGGCCGCGCTCGCGGAGCTGGGCGCGGGCTGGTCCGCGTTCGACTCGCACGCGCCCGCACTGCTGCTCTGGCGCTACCTCGGCGGGCCGTGGGAGTCCGTGCGCCGCTTCCCGTTCACGGGCCGCGCTGGATGAGCTCCTCCACCGCCTCGCGCACGTCCCGCAGGTAGGACGGGTCCTTCACCGCGATGAAGATGGTGTCGTCGCCCGCCACCGTGCCCGCCAGGCCCTCCACCTCCTCGCGGTCCAGCGCCAGCCCGAAAATCTGCGCGTAGCCGGGCGCCGTCTTCAGAACCAGCATGTTGGGCGGCGCTTCGATGATCGTCACACGCGGCGCGAGCGGCACCGGCGCCACCGGCGGCTCGGCGCGCTGATAGCGCCCGTTCACCTTCTGCACGCTCAGCTTCTTCAGCCGCCGCGACAGCGTGGACTGGCTGGGCGTGTGCCCGGCCTCTTCCAGCAACGACTGCAGCACGAACTGATCCGGCACGTCCTGCTGGGAGATGAGCTGAAGGATGGCGTCGTCCAGGTTCATTCACGTTCACCATGCATGCGGCTGAATACGCACGCAAGGCGCATGAAAAATCCCAGTGAATGTTCTTGCGCGCTGCGCCGTTCTGCATAATATCCGCGCCTCCTCAGCGAATATGCATGAATTCAAGTGCATATTCAGCAGTCCCCATCCATCCGGCGCGGCCGGGGGAGCACGAAGCCCATGAAGCATGTCACCCGCATCCAGGACCTGGGCCCGGAAGGCGTCGAGGCGGTCCTCTCGCAGGCGGCCGCGTGGAAGCAGAAGGACCCGGGGGCCATCTTCCCGGGGAAGCTCTTGGGCATGGTGTTCTTCAACCCGTCGCTGCGCACGCGCACGTCCTTCGAGGCCGTGATGCTGCGCGCGGGCGGGCACGCCATCGTGCTCGACGTGGGCTCCGGCGTGTGGAAGCTGGAGGACCGCCCCGGCGCGGTGATGAACGCGGACCGTGCGGAGCACATCAAGGAGGCCTCGCCCGTCCTGTCGCGCTTCGTGGACATGCTCGGCATCCGCACCTTCTCCCAGGGTGGCGGTGACGAGGAGGACGAGGCCGACCCCGTCATCAACGCCTTCCGCAAGTGGGCCACCGTGCCGGTGGTGAGCATGGAGTCCGCGCGCGAGCACCCCTGCCAGGGCCTGGCGGACGCGCTGACGCTGCGCGAGACGTTCGGCACCACGAAGAAGCTGCCGGTGACGCTCACCTGGGCGCCGCACATCAAGCCGCTGCCCAAGGCGGTGCCCAACTCGTTCCTCCTGTCCGCGGCGGCCGCGGGCTGCGAGGTGCGCGTGGCGCATCCGCCGGGCTTCGACCTGCACCCGGCCGTGCGCGCGGAGGCGGAGGCGTACGCCAGGGCCACCGGCGGCAGCATCACGTACACGCACGACCAGGACGAGGCGCTGGTGGGCAGCCGCGCCGTGTACGCGAAGTCCTGGGGCCCCACCGCGCAGACGGCGAGCACGCCCACGGACGTGGCGGCGCTGCTCGCGTCGTACTCGGGCTGGATGCCCACGCGCCGGCACATGGCGAAGGCCGCGAAGGACGCGGCGTTCCTGCACTGCCTGCCCGTGCGCCGCAACGTGGAGGTCGCTGACGAGGTGCTGGACCACTCGAGCAGCCGCGTCGTGGACGAGGCGGGCAACCGCTACCACGTGCAGCGCGCCCTCCTGGCCTGGATGCGCGGCGGCGGCTTCTGACCGCCCGCCGCCCCACCCTTCTTCGTCCCCTTTCGACTTTCTAGAGGTCCACCGTGCCCCTGTCTCCCGATCCGTACGCCGCCCTTCGCAACGCGGCGAAGTACGTGAAGCAGTTCCGCAGCAAGACCTTCGTGGTGAAGCTCGGCGGCGCCGTGCTGACGGACCCGCGCACGCGCAAGACCGCGTGCGAGCAGATCGCCCTCCTGTGGGCCTTCTCCATCCGCCCCGTGGTGGTGCACGGCGGCGGCCCGGAGCTGGACGCGCTCTGTGACGCCCTGCACCTGCCCATTGAAAAGGTGGCCGGCCGCCGCATCACCTCCGCGCCCGTGCTGGACGCGGCGAAGATGGTGCTGGCGGGCAAGCTGCACACGGATCTGCTCGCGGACCTCCAGGCCGCGGGCGTGCCCGCGGTGGGCCTGTCCGGCGTGGACGCGGGCCTCATCAAGGCGCGCAAGCGTCCGCCCGTGCTGGTGACGGAGCCCGGCGAGACTCAAGGGCGGATGGTGGACTACGGCCTCGTGGGCGACATCGAGTCCGTGGACACGCGCGTCGTGGAGCACCTGCGAAGCGCGGACTACGTGCCCGTCATCGCCCCGCTGTCGGGCGGCCAGGACGGCGCCGTCTACAACACCAACGCGGACACGGTGGCGGCGGCCCTGGCGGCGGCGCTGCATGCGGAGAAGCTCTTCTTCATGGTGGAGGTGCCGGGGCTCCTCAAGGACGTCTCCGACCCGTCGTCGCTGATCTCCCTGGCCACGCTGTCGGACCTGGCCTCGCTGGAGGCCGAGGGCCGGCTCACGGGCGGCATGCGTCCCAAGGCACACGCCATGCGCCACGCGCTGGTGGGCGGCGTGGGCAGCGTGCACCTGGTGAGCGGCAAGCAGTCCGATGCCCTGCTGGAGGAGGTCTTCACCAACGAGGGCAGCGGCACCATGGTCGTGCGCGAGCACGCGGTGAAGCACGGCGAGGCCAAGGGTTGAACCCCGCCGAGCTGCTCACCGCGCTGGTCGCCACGCCCAGCGTCTCCGGCGACGAGGCCCGCATCGCGGACCTCGTCGCGGGCCATGCGGAGTCCTGGGGTGCCCGCGTGCACCGCCAGGGCCACAACGTGTGGTTCAGCGTGGGCAGCGGGCCGAAGCGCCTGCTCGTGAACTCGCACCTGGACACGGTGAAGCCGTGCGCCGGGTGGACCACGGAGCCGCACGAGGCCGTGTGGAAGGACGACACGCTCTACGGCCTGGGCGCCAACGACGCCAAGGGCTGCGTCACCGCCATGCTCCTCACCGCGAAGGCGCTCCTCGATGAAGGCGCGCCTTCCGGTGTCGAGTACGTCTTCGCGCTCACCGCCGAGGAGGAGACGGGCGGCAAGGGGCTGGGGCCGCTGCTCTCCACGCTGGGGCCGCTGGACGCCGCCATCGTGGGAGAGCCCACGTCGCTCAAGCCCTGCACGGCGCAGCGGGGCATGCTGCTCCTGCGCTGCGTGGCGCACGGCAAGAGCGGCCACGTGGCGCACGCGCACACGGGTGGCCTGGGCTCGGAGGCCAACGCCATCCTCAAGGCGGCCCGGGACATCCAGGCCGTGTCCGCGCTGCGCTTCCCCGCGCACCCGCTGTTGGGTGAGGCGCGGGCACAGGTGACGCAGGTGTCCGGAGGCCTGGCGCGCAACCAGGTGCCGGACCGGTGCGAGTTCTTCGTGGACCTGCGCACCACGCCGGGCATGGACCACGCGAAGGTGGCGGAGGACATCGGCAAGGCGCTGGAGAGCGAGGTGCTGGTGCACTCCGCGCGCTACCTGCCCAAGGGCACGGACGCGTCGCACCCGCTGGTGCGCGCGGCGGTGGCGGCGTCCGGCCAGGACACGGTGGGCTCCAGCACCACGTCCGACTGGGCGTTCCTGGGCGACCTCCCGGCGGTGAAGGTGGGCCCGGGCGACACGCTGCGGAGCCACCAGGCGAACGAGTACCTCACGCGGGCCGAGCTGGAAGCGGGGCTCGCGTTCTATCGACGACTGCTGCACGGCTATGCCGGGGAGGTGTCGCGTGGCTGAGACATTGTGGGGCAAGGGCCAGCCGCTGGACGCGGCCATCCACGCCTTCACCGTGGGCGACGACCCGGTGGTGGACCTGTCGCTCGTCCCGCACGACGCGCTGGGCAGCGCCGCGCACGCGCGCATGCTCGCGCACGTGGGGCTGCTCGCTCCGGAGGCCGCCGCGTCGCTCGTGAGCGCCCTGCACGCGCTGCACGACGAGGCACGCGCGGGCCGCTTCACCATCCGCCCGGAGCAGGAGGACGGCCACACCGCGCTGGAGGCCGCGCTCGTGGAGCGCACCGGCGAGGCGGGCAAGCGCATCCACCTGGCGCGTTCGCGAAACGATCAGGTGCTGCTGGCCCTGCGCCTGTTCATGCGCGAGGAGCTGCTCGCGCTCGGCGCGCGTACGGCGGAGCTGGCGGGGACGTTCCTGGACTTCGCGGAGGCGAATGCGGACCTGCCCCTGCCCGGCTACACGCACCTGCGCCGCGCGATGCCGTCCACCTTCGGCCTGTGGGGCATGGCCTTCGCCGAGGGACTGCTGGAGGAGCTGGAGGCGCTGAAGGGCGTGTGGGGGCGGCTCGACCGCTGCCCGCTGGGCGCGGCCGCGGGCTTTGGTGTGCCGCTGCCCATCGACCGTGAATATGTCGCGCGGTTGCTCGGTTTTAGTCGGGTTCAACGCAGCCCCATCGACGCGCAGGACAGTCGGGGGCGGCATGAAGCGGCGCTGCTCACCTGGGCGTGCTCGGTGGCGGGCACTCTGGAGAAGTGGCTTTGGGACGTGCAGCTCTACAGCATGGACGAGTTCGGCTTCCTGGCCCTGCCGGATGCCTTCACGACCGGCTCGTCCATCATGCCGCAGAAGAAGAACCCGGACGTGGTGGAGCTGGCCCGGGGCCGCTGCCGCGAGCTGCGCGGCCTTTCGCACCAGGTGGAGGCGGTGGCCGGCGGTCTTCCCTCCAGCTACCACCGTGACTTCCAGCTGCTGAAGCGCCCCACCCTCCAGGCCCTCACCAGCGCGAAGGCGCTTCTTGAGGTCCTGGCGCGGCTGGTGCCCGCGCTGAAGGTGAACGCCCAGAAGGCGCGCGCGGCGTGCGACGACACGCTCTACGCCGCGCACCACGCCTACGCGCTCGTGGCCCAGGGGCAGCCCTTCCGCGACGCGTACCGCGAGGTGGGCCGTCAGCTGAACGAAGGCACCTTCCAGCCGGACCGCGGCGCGCTGACGGCCACCCACCTGGGTGGCGCCGGCAACCTGGGCCTCGCCACCGCGCGCGAGGAACTGGCGGACGCGCGCGACTGGCTCACGCGCACCCATGCGCAAGCGACCCAGGCCGCCTCGCGCGTCTGGGCCCCCTGAAAGCTTCCTCACCCCTTTCGCAGCAACAGGAGTCCGAAGATGAGCAAGAAGTCCGTGGTGCTGGCGTTCTCCGGTGGCCTCGATACCGCCTTCTGCACGGTGTACCTGCGCGAGCAGGGCTGGGACGTCACCACCGTCACCGTGGACACGGGCGGCTTCCCGCCCGAGCAGCTGGAGCGCATCCAGGCCCTGTCCCAGAAGCTGGGCGCGGTGGCGCACCACACGGTGGACGCGCGCGACACCCTGTTCCAGGGCTACCTGCGCTTCCTCATCGCCGGCAACGTGCTGCGCGGCCAGCTCTACCCCCTGAGCGTCTCCGCCGAGCGCGCCTGCCAGGCCGTGGAGGCGGTGCGCATGGCGGAGAAGCTGGGCGTGCAGGCCGTGGCCCACGGCAGCACCGGCGCGGGGAATGATCAGGTCCGCTTCGACGTGGCCTTCCGCACGCTCGCGCCGCAGCTGCAACTCATCACCCCCATCCGCGACCTGGCGCTCTCCCGCCAGCAGGAGATCTCCTTCCTCGCGGAGCGCGGCTTCCACCTGCCGGCGAAGACGGGCACGTACTCCGTCAACGAAGGCATGTGGGGCACGTCCGTGGGCGGCCGCGAGACGCTGGACTCGTGGAGCACCCTGCCGGAGGCGGCCTTCCCCGGTGGCGAGATCCCCACCGACCTGAAGCCTCGGCCGCTCGTCATCTCCTTCGACAAGGGCGTGCCGGTGGCGCTCGACGGCAAGGCGATGTCCGCGGTGGACGTGGTGGAGAAGCTCAACGCCCTGGGGCGCCCGTACGGCATTGGCCGGGGCGTGCACCTGGGCGACACCATCCTGGGCATCAAGGGCCGCGTGGGCTTCGAGGCCCCGGCGGCGCACCTGCTCATCGCGTCGCACCGCGAGCTGGAGAAGCTGGTGCTGTCGGGCAAGCAGCTCTTCTGGAAGGAGACGGTGGGCAACCTGTACGGGTCGCTGCTCCACGAGGGGCACTTCTTCGACCCGCTGGTGAAGGACCTGGAGGCGTTCCTCGCCTCCTCGCAGGACCGCGTGACGGGCGAGGTGAAGCTGGTGCTCACCCCGCGCGCCCACGTCGTGGAAGGCGTGCGTTCGCCGCACTCGCTGATGGACGCGAAGGTGGCGACGTACGGAGAGGCCAACGTGTTGTGGACGGGGACGGAAGCGGCGGGGTTCGCCAAGCTCTACGGCGTCGCGCAGATGCTCTCGCAGAAAGCGAAGTGACGACATGAAGATCCACGTCGACAAGGTCGGAAGTGTCACCCGCAACCTCCAGGTGGGGCGCACCGTGCACCTCACGGACGAGGTGAAGTGCGAAGAGGGCGCCGTCATCGCGGTGCGCATCCACGGGGAGAAGAGCGTCTACAACCAGCTGGAGGACGTGAACGGCCGGCTCGTCACGCTCCACGCGGGCGACATCGTCGTGGGCGCGCTGGGCCACCGCAACGCGCTGCACGGCTACGAGGGCATCGTCCCTGCGTCCGTTTCCGTAGGCGACAAGCTCCACATCCTCAACATGGGCGGCGTCATCGGGAAGTGCACCTCGCACAACCCGGGCGTGGGCGCGCCCTTCGAGGCGGAGGTGCTGGGCCAGGTCCTCACCTTCCCGGAGTTCCAGTCGCGCGCGGGCCAGCACGCGCACATCTCCACCGGCGCGCTCAAGGGCACGTCGAAGGCGGTGACGTGCCCCGTGGTCTACGTCGTGGGCACCTGCATGAACGCGGGCAAGACGTACGCGGCCAGCGTGGTGGTGCGGAAGCTGGCGCAGGCGGGCTACCGCGTGGGCGGCGCGAAGCTCACGGGCGTGTCGCTGATGCGCGACACCCTGTCCATGCAGGACAGCGGCGCGGACGTGGTGATGGACTTCACGGACGCGGGCATCGTGTGCACCGGCGCGCGCACGGCGTCCAAGGTGGCGCGCATCGTCTTCTCGGAGATGGCGGCCCAGGACGTGGACGTCATCGTCGCGGAGACGGGTGACGGCATCATGGGCGAGTACGGCGTGCAGGCCATCCTGGCGGACCCGGAGCTCAAGGCGCTGGGCGGCGCGTTCATCCTGTGCGCGAACGACCCGGTGGGCGCGGCCGGCGGCGTGCGGCACCTGCGCGAGGTGTACGGCATCGAGATGGACATGGTGGCAGGGCCCGCCACGGACAACGCGGTGGGCGTGCGCTTCGTGGAGCAGGTGGTGGGGCTGCCCGCTCGCAACGCGCGCGCGGATCCGAACGCCCTGGGGAATCTCATCGTGGAGAAGCTCGCGCCCAAGCTGGGGGCGGGGAGGAAGTCATGACGTCGCCTGCGCACATCTACATCCTGGGGGCCTCCGGTTTCGGCGGAGGCGAGCTGTTGCGGCTGCTCGCGGGCCATCCCGGCAACGCCGGCATCCGCGTGGTGTCCCGGCACCACGCGGGTTCGCCCATCCACAAGGTGCACCCGCACCTGCGCGGCCTGGTGGACGGCCGCTTCGAGGCGGAGCCGGACTGGCGCTGGCTGGCGGACTCGCCGCGCCCGGTGGTGTTCAGCGCGCTGGGGCACGGCGACCTGGCGTCGCAGTTCGCCGGGATGGAGAAGCAGTGGGCGGACGCCGGCCTCACGGACCGGCTGCTGCTCGTCGACCTGTCGTCCGACTTCCGCCTGGACCACCCGGGCCGGTACGCGGGCGCCTACGGCCGGCCGCACCCGTCGCCGGACCTGCTGGGCACGTTCACCTACGGCCTCACGGAGTGGAAGCGCGAGCAGGTGAAGACGGCGAAGCGCATCGCCAACCCGGGCTGCTTCGCCACTGCGGTGCAGCTGGCGCTCCTGCCCATCGCGGCCACGAAGGGGCTGGGGCTCCTGGCGGTGTCGGGCGTGACGGGCTCGTCCGGCTCCGGTTCGCTGCCGGGCGAGGGCACGCACCACCCGACGCGCGCGCACGACTTCCGCGCGTACAAGCCGCTGGAGCACCAGCACGAGGCGGAGGTGGAGGTGATGCTGGTGGCGCACGGCTCGCAGCGGCACCGGCTGGCCTTCGTGCCGCACTCGGCGCCCATGGTGCGCGGCATCTTCGCCACGGTGCAGTTCGAGTGGCCGGAGCACGGCGGCGCGGTGGTGACGCAGTCGCTGACGGAGACGTACCGCCGCTACTACGAGGGCTCGAAGTTCGTGCGCATCGTGGAGGGCACGCCGCGCGTGGCGGCCGTGACGGGCAGCAACTTCTGCGACATCTCCGTGGCGACGAAGGGCCGCTCCGTGGCGGTGATGGCGGCGCTGGACAACCTGGTGAAGGGCATGGCCGGCCAGGCCGTGCAGAACTTCAACGTGGCCCTGGGCTTCCCCGAGGACACCGGCCTGCGCCAGGCGGCCTGCTACCCGTAGTCCGTTGAACCCGAGGCGGCTTCGGCGAGGAGCCGGGGCCGCCTCAAGCCGCGGGCGTCTTCATGTCGCCCGAAGGCGGAGTGCCCTCCCCGTCCCGGTTCGCCTCACCCGACGGCGCGGGCGCATCGGTGGAGGCCGGTGCCGGAGCTTCGGTGCCAGCGCCACCCTCGCGCTGCTCCAGGCGTGCACCGGCGGCTTCGGCGGCCTTGAGGAACTCGTCGTACTCCGACTTGCGCGCCTCGGCCTTGGCCTGGGCCGCGGTGGAGCCCTGTTCCGCCGCGGCGCGGCCCGCGCGGATGGCCCGGGCGGTCAGGAGGATGCCGCCCACGAAGGCCAGGATGCGCAGCGCCGACGCGACACCCCAGTCCGAGGTGAGGCCGTCCATGCCGTCGCGCACGAAGTTGAGGGCGACGACGAACAGGCCCCCGGACACCGCCGCCCCCACGGCCGAACTCCACGTGCGCAGCGCGATGACGCGGGCGGCGAGGTAGCCGAGCACCGGCAGCACGCCGAGCACCCACAGGTTCTCCAGCACCACCGCCACCGGGATGCGCACGAAGTCGGACGGCAGCGCGTTCACCCGCGCGTGCAGGCGCAGCACCAGCGACACGCTGAGCATGGCCCCCAGCACCAGCGACAGGAAGCCCAGTCCCACGATGAACTGGAAGCGGCGGACGCGGACGCGCAGGGGTTCGAGGGCGCTGGGTTTGGAGCTCACGGCCCGAAAGCCTATCGCACTCTCACCCTTCGTCCTCTTCCCCGACCGCCGCGTCGCCCGCCGGGCGAGGGGGCGGGCCGTCCCCGTAGAAGACCTCCTCCATCACCAGCCCCTGGGGCGGCGCGGTGGCTCCGGCCTGCTTGCGGTCGCGCGATGACAGCACCTGGGCCACCCAGGCCTCGGGGCGGCGGCCCTTGCCCACCTCCACCAGCGTCCCCACCAGGTTGCGCACCATGTGCTTGAGGAACGCGGTGCCCTCCACCACGAAGGCCACGGTGTCGCCGGAGGCTCCCTCCACGCGCACCTGCCGGAGTTCGCGCACCGCGTGCTTCGCCTGGCAGTCCGCGGCGCGGAACGCGGAGAAGTCGTGCCGCCCGATGAGCGCCTGGGACGCGCGGCGCATGGCCTCCACGTCCAGCGGCGCGAACAGCTCCCAGTGCGTCGTGCGCAACAGCGGTGAGCGCGTGCGCCGGTTGCTGACCCGGTAGCGGTAGCGCTTGCCGCGAGACCAGCGGCGCGGATCGAACTCCGCCGCCACCTCCTCCGCGGCCACCACCGCGATGTCCGGCGGGAGGATGCTGTTGAGCCCCATGGTGTACGCCTTCATGGGGAGCACGCGGGCCGTGTCGAAGCAGGCCACCTGCCCCGTCGCATGGACGCCCGCGTCGGTGCGGCCAGCGGAGGCCACGAACACGCGCGGCTCGCCCAGCAGCTTCTGGAGCGCGTCCTGGAGCGTGGACTGGATGGACGGGCCATTGGGCTGCACCTGCCAGCCCACGTACCGGGTGCCTTCGTATTCGAGCGTCAGCTTCAGCCGGGGCATGGGCAACGCGAGCCAAGGCACGCCATCAGCGCGACTTCAGCCATCCCTCCAGCACGTCCGCCGCCAGCTTCGCCAGGGACACGTTCGCCTTGCGGGCCTGGGCCTCCAGCTTCTCGTACATCGCGGAGTCCAGGGTCAGCGCGAGCAGACGCGGCTCGGTGGCGGGGAGGTCGTCCATGCGCATGGCCTCCGTGGGCGGGCCGTCCACGTAGGCCGCCACCGCGGACACCTCCAGCGCCATCTCCGACGTGGGCGCGGAGGACTGCCGCGTGGACAGGCGCTTCAATTCCTGCGGGCGCTCGTCCTCGAAGAGCTGCTTGACGAAGTTGGCCAGGTGCAGCGCCGAGGGCGTGAAGTCGTAGGACTCCAGGAAGGCGTCCAGGTCGCGCTGCATCTCCAGCGCCGTGTGGTAGCGGCGCTCGCGGTCGCGGGCGAGCGCGCGCATCAGGATGGCTTCCACGCGCTCCGGCAGATCCTCGCGGAAGTACGACGGCGCGTAGATCTTCGCCTCGGTGATGCTGCGCATGACGGCGACGTCGGACTCACCGGTGAAGAGCTTGAAGCCGGTGAGCCACTCGTAGAGGACGGTGCCCAGGGAGAAGATGTCGCTGCGGCAGTCCAGCGGCCGGCCCAGACACTGCTCCGGGGAGAGGTAGCTGAGCTTGCCCTTGATCTCACCCGAGCGCGTCTCCTCCACCTGGTTGGCGGCCTTGGCGATGCCAAAGTCGAGCACCTTCACCGAGCCATCGAACGCGACGACGATGTTCTCCGGCGTGACGTCGCGGTGGACGATGTTGAGCGGGTTGCCGTAGCGGTCCTTCTTCGTGTGCGCGTAGTGCAGGCCCGCGCAGACGCAGGAGGCAATCTTCAGCGCGTACACCATGGGGAAGGGAATCCCCAGAGCCTCGGCCTTGGGCACGACCCGGCGCATGTCGCGGCCGGACACGTACTCCATGGCGATGAAGTAGCTGTCGACGATCTTCCCCAGGTCGTGGATCTGCACGATGTTGGGGTGATTGAGCTGGGCGGCCAGGCGAGCCTCGTTGAGGAACATCTTCACGAAGGCGGCGTGCTTGGACAGATGCGGCCGGATGCGCTTGATGACGATGGGCGTCTCATCGCCACTGGCATCCAGCTGGTGCGCGAGGAAGATCTCCGCCATGCCCCCCACGGCGATCCGATCGATGAGCCGGTAGTTGCCGAAACGGAACGCATCGCGCGGGGGCGAGGAGGCGGCGGGAGCCATGGAGGCAATCTAGCCGCGCCCCACCCGGAGGCGCTAACGAAGTTGGACGACGAGCACCTTGAGTGCCGGTTCCTCACCAGCGAGCGCCGGAAAGTCGACTCCCGAGGGACCAAGCGACCCGACCGTCTTCCCGGTCCTGCCCGCCCGCGTCACGCCCTCCAGCACCATGGTCTCGAACCGGCGCGAGGGCAGTCCCGCCAGGTTGCAGCAGGCGACCAGACGGCCCTTGGGGGCCACGACCTTCGCGGCGGCCTCGGCCAGCCGGGCGTAGTCGCGAGCGGCGGAGAAGCGGGTCGTCTTGGTGGTGGAGAACGAGGGCGGGTCGGCGACCACGACATCGAAGGACTCCCCCTTCTTCGCGAGCCGCCCGAGCCAATCGAAGACATCGCCAGCCACGTAGTCGTAGCGGTCCACGGATTGCCCGTTGAGGCGCGCGTTTTCCTCGCCCCACTCGAGCACACGGCGGCTGGCGTCCATGTTGAGCACGCGCTTCGCGCCCCCGGCAGTCGCGAAGACGCCAAATGCACAGGTGTAGGCGAAGAGGTTGAGGACGGTGAGCCCAGAGGCCTGGGACTGGAGCCACGCGCGGGTGTCGCGCATGTCCAGGTAGAGGCCGACGGAGAGCCCCTGCCCGGGACGGATGTGGAAGGACAGGCCGTTCTCCTTGGCGACGAAGTCCTCCACGGGTTCACCACGGGCCGCGGACTCCGGAGCCAGCGCGTCCTTCGCCACGTTGGCGAGCACGCGGGCCTCACGGGGACGGCGCTTCAGGTAGACGCTGCGGGGAGTCCACGCGGCCACGGCGGCGTCGAGCAGCGTGGTTTCTTCAGCTTCAGTGAGGTCGCGGTAGAGGCTGACCACGACGACGTCGCCGAAGATGTCCGCCGTCACATCGGGAACGCCATCCGCGGCGCCATTGAGGAGGCGGAAGGCGGAGGTGGCGGAGTCCGAGAGCAGCGGACCCCGGCGGGCGCGGGAAGCGCGAAGCAGGTCCACGAGGCGGGGAGGCAGGGCACTCACGCGCCCCTTCTACCCTACGAACCCAGTCGTGCGCGGGACCAGACGCGAGCAAGCGCGGAGGCGGCCTCGCGGGCCAGGTCCACGAAGTCGCTGCCCAGGAGCTGGCCTTCGCGGACACAGACGCGGCCATCGACGATGGTCCAGGCCACGCGAGCGGCGGTGAGCTGGCCCAGGAGGAACGGCGAGTAGCCGGTCTCCGGGTCGGCGGCGGGGATGGCGTCGTAGACGACGAGGTCCGCGATGCTGCCCTCCTCCACGCCGCCCGAAGGCTTGCCGAACAGGCGGGTGCACAGCTCCGCGGGGCCACTGACGAACAGGTGCGCCAGAGAGTCATCCAGGTCCGGCATGCGCCCGGAGCGAGCCAGGGACAGCATGCTGACCAGCGCCCCGGCCAGTTCCTCCTGGAGGGTGCCATGACCGCCAGTGCCCAGGCCCACGAGGTGGAGACTGGACAGAGCGCCGTCCGCGGACTCAGCGGCCCGGTCCATGGACCGGGTGGCCCGGGGAGTCAGGGCGATGAAGGTGCCGGAGGCGGCCAGCCGTTCGGACTCGGAGCGCTCCACGGCGCGAGGGTAGCCAGCGATGGCGTAGGGCCCCAGGAGGCCCAGAGCGTCCAGGCGAGGAACGACGCGGCGGCCATGCGTGGCGTAGGTGGTGGAGAGATCGTCCTCGTTCTCCGCGATGTGGAAGACGACGGAAGCGTTCAGCTCCTCGCGATGCCGCGCAATGCGGGTCAGGAGCGGATCTTCACAGGTGTACGACGCATGGAAGCCCAGAGCGCCACGGACGCGAGGGTGCTCACGGTAGCGGCGGACGAAGTCGGCGTTGGCGTCCGCCTGGGCATCAGCGACGGCGGCCCCATCCAGGCTGTGCGTGGAGTGGGACGTGACGAGGCGAAGACCCAGCGAGTTCGCGGCACGGGCCTGGGCCTCCAGGCCACCGGCGACGTCGGTGGGACACGACAGGTGGTCCACGACGAGGGACACGCCATCCAGCAGCGCCCGGGCGGCGGCGAAGCGGGTGAGGATCTCCACGTCCTCGGCGGTGAGGAGGTTCGCCACGCCGCGCATACGCTCCAGGCGCGAGCGGGGCTGACGTAGGAGGAAGTCGCCATTGGGAGGCAGGAGCTGCCCGTTGACCATGTGCGAGTGGCAGTCCACGAGCCCGGGAGCGACAAGCCGGCCGCGACAGGCCACCTCCCAGTCACCGGGGAGCACGGGCACCTCGGCGTCGGGGGCGACGCGGCGGATGATGCCCTCTTCGACCACAACGGCCATGCCGTGGCGGACGCGACCGTCCGCCCGGAACACGGCACAGTTCTTCAGAAGCAGTCGGCCTTCCATGGACCTTCCCGTTTTAGCACGGGGTGGGTGGCGGATGAACCCCGTCCCTACGGAGAGTCCCCAAGGGGCGGATCCATGCAGGGAATCCGTCCCGGAGACTCAGTCCGAGTAGATGCAGCGCATCGTCACCGGGTCGAATGCGGCGTTCTGCCCGTCCCCGAAATCGACCACCAGATACGGAGGTTCGGTCCTCCTCAGGTGAATCCTGACGGGCTCAGGCTCCGTCTCGAAGCGGAAGGTAGCGGGTTGCTCCAGCCACCACGCCTTCGCCCGCGCGTACTCCTCCTCCGACAAGACACCATCAGCCTGGGTTGAGAATGCACGGAGCCGGACTTCGCTGGCCTGAAGCATCGCCTTGAGGTGGCCCCACTCCCCCCAATGTCTGCCAGCGACATGAACAAGAGCCGGCGACATCGCGAGGAATGACAGCACGGTCAACGGAGGCATCACCCATCGCCAGAGCTGGACGATTCGATCGGACACCTTGCGAGCAGCGAAGAAGCAACCATAACCAACCAGAAGGAACAACCACCCACAGAGCGCAACCTCCGCGAGCATGTCCGCCAAAGGCGGATCCCCAGGGAAAGGATGCGAATCCGCCGACGAGATTCCGGCAAGGCCCAAGCCAGTCAGGACAACCGCGACGCCCACCGACGGCACGAAGCCACACACCAATCCAACGATTCCCAACCGTGGGAGCCAGCGGAGAGACACGCTCATTCTTGGGTTTGGCGCTCGAAGCGCCACCTCTCAGGCAAGAGGCGCAGGAGAGACACCATGACCAGCGGCCCCAGGTACGCTCCCACGAAGATCCAGACAATCTGAACGAATCGCATGACCGTCCTACGGAATGGGCATCCCCTGCTTGAGCAGTGACCAAGCAGCGGGTGCAATGGGCTCGCCTACGAGTTCATACGTCTCATGCTTCTGCTGCGCGGGAACAACGCCCAGTTCCCTGAAGAATCGCTCATTCCCCCAGACGGCGCCAAATCCCTCATGGCTGCAGGCGAACAGCTTCAGCCTGGGGCCCTCGAACAACTGGAGGTCATCCCACCCGTCAAAATCCTTCCAGATGTTCTCGTCGTTCAACGGCAGGCGCACGCTCCAGCAAGGCGTCAAGGCGTTGCTGTTTGTCCAACTGCAGGCACCACGCCCCCGCTACCTCGAGGACTTCTCTTCTCACGGAAGCCATGACCGTCATCCGAGCAGCGGATTCACGAACAGACCTGATTCCGATTGTTCCCGGCTGCCATCCGCGAACTCCACATCGACAGTTCTCCGTCCGCATTCGCCCGTCCCTGACAGACGACACGGCCGTGAAGTGGGACGATCTCAAAAGAACACGGTTCGCCAGGGAACCGTGGTGCATTCCCAATGAAGCCCTCTTGAATCCTCCGGGCTCGCATCCGGCTGGGCACGACACCAAACCAACCCAGCCCCCCGTCCGTTCAGCAGCCGAACCGGGACGGGTGCCCTCCAGCAGCGCACCCGTCCCTGTTGGCAACCTGTCACACGTCAAATCCCTGGAGCCCAGACTCACAAGGGGGCGCAGGCGTCCTGGCCCTTGAAATTCTTCACCTTCGCCCGACATGACAGCTTCTGCTGGACATCCGCTTTCACACACCGGACCAAGATCGCTTGCATGATGCGGTGGGTTTCAGCTCGCACCACCTCAAGCTCGCCAGGCGTAAAGCGTCCGTCGCTCGGAACAAGGCTCTGAGCAAAGACGTCCAGCCTTGCTTTGCCATTTTCATCACGGAGAACCACGGTGAGTTCCTCACGACGATTTTCGGTCGAGCCGTTGCTCAAGCTCCAACGTCCACTCCCAGCCGAACTCTGGCGTCCGCCCGCTGAATCAGCCAGTGCGGCCTCGACACACTCCGAATAGATCGGAGCATCTACCTCGACAGTCCTGAAGAATCCTTCTGACTCATCACAGCTCGCCAGAAGCAACACCAAGGGCATCAACCGAAGTTGCCACTTCATGGCCAGTGCCAACCTGGGGGCGGGGCGAACGGAACAGACGGGTTCGACATGGGCCCCCACTCCCTTTCTGCGTTCAAAGAGCCACCGCCAAGCCCAGACTGCGGCGACTGCGCCCAATCCCAGGGACAGCAACCAGAACACCGCGATTCCGGGCAGAGATGCCTCCTGCCCCAATGGAATCTCCAGCACGTCCCGCGAACGCAACCACCTTTCAGGCCAGAGGCGCAGAAGAGACACCATGACCAGCGGCCCCAGGTACGCTCCCACGAAGATCCAGACAATCTGAACGAATCGCATGACCGTCCTACAGAGTGGGCTTTCCCTGCATGAGCAGTGACCAGGCAGCGGGTGCCATGGGTTCGCCGACCAGTTCATACGTCTCATGCTTTTGCCGCGCGGGGGCAATCCCCAGGTCCCGGAAGAATCGCTCATTTCCCCAGACGGCGCCAAATCCCTCATGGCTGCAGACGAACAGCTTCAGCCGGGGGCCCTCGAATAACTGGAGATCGTCCCACCCGTCGAAATCCCTCCAGACGTTCTCGTCGTTCAACGGCAGGCGCACACCGCCATTTGTCCGGCATCTCACCCACAAATTGCCGGAGCCCCCCGTCGTCGTCCCAGGCCACGACGAGACCCACCGCGACTCCACCGCAGCCACCCGGATCCGCTCGAAGTCACGCTGAAGGCGCTTCAACTCCGGAGTGGGCACGACGACATCCGCACCGTCGACCCGCATCCTCCCGCGCCGGATGAGCGCGAAGTGCGTCGATGATCGCCACGCACGCTCCAACACGGCGTCAAGCTGCTGCGTCCTGTCCAACTGCAGGCAGAACTCCCCAGCCACTTCCAGGACTTCTCTTCTCACGGAAGCCATGACCTTGCTCCTCTGCGTGCAGCGGAGGCCCTTGTGTCCCCGGAGGACCGTTGAGGGCTGTCACATCTCCGAGGCACGGATGCAGTGTCCGGGAAGCGCCGCGGCTCGGCCATCCGCTGTCCGCACGCAGCTCCACCCCTCGGGACAAGAACCATCCCGCGCCGGGTCACAGACAAGCTCACAGGTAAACCCCGCGTCAAGGTGAGCGAAATTCGTGCGGCCGGCACATACGAGGCCATTCCCACAGCTTCCCTCAGGGAGACACTCCGTTCCAATCCGCTCAAGCACGGTCGCAGGGACTTCTCTGGAGCCAGCATCTCGCTTGCAGCCCATGTGCACGCCAGGCAGGACGAACAGCAGCGCCGAAACAACGAGCCTCATGGTCCCTCCGTACCTCCCGCAGATGGCAGGAAGTCGTCGTGGTCGGCCCTGTCGATGATGCGCTCAGGGGTCCGTAGGTAGAGCAGCTCCTTATCGACACCCCAGAAGGTCTTTAGTTCCACCACGACCGCGGAGACACGTTCCGCCTCGAAAGTGACGAAGACCCGCGGATACTGCCGAACCTTGGGAACCGGCTTCGCGTAGTCCCAGGAGAGTCTTCCCGAGGCACTCACCTTCCGAGCCAGGGGCGGGCCCAGACGTTGAATCACCTCTGCTTCGGACATCCCCGGGGACACGGAGCGGACCTTCTCCGCGCTGAGTCCTGGCGCCAGATGGCTGCCTGACCAGGGAAAGCCGAAGAGGGCGTAGAACAACACCGCGCCCGTCGACACCAGCCCCAGGAAGAGCCGGTCCCACCAGGCCTGAGGCCTCCCCAGCAAGGCATGGAAAGGAACGGGCGCCTCTGGCATGTCCTTCCGACCCATTTCTCGGTGCGCAGGCCATGCTCACCGCTGCTTCATGTGCGGGTGACACTCTACGAAATCAACTGTCCCTACCCGCAGACATTGTTTGGAAAGTGGCTTCCTATTCCACTGCACGTCAATCCTCGCGGACAGTCCTGGCCACCGTCAGCGGCGCTTCCACATCGGATTTCACACGTCCGCATCAGTGAATGAGGCGGTGGACGACCTGTATGCCACTCGAAACATACCTGCCCCGCTGAACACCGACCGTCGGACATGCAGTCCCCGTGAAGCCCCTTCAACTCTTGCCTAGCTTCAACTTCAGACTGGGAACGACAAGAAACAACCGCGACCAGAGCACAGACTCCAAGAAGTACTTTCATCTTTCGTTCCTCGCCCCTGCCCCCAAGGCGCCGTGGCGGCAATCAGTCCCTCTGAAAACTGACTCCACCGTCCGCGTTCACGGTGACAACGCCTCGCAACCCCAGCAGCGCGTTCACGAACTCCGCGGTTTGCACCTGGACCTTGCTGCCATCCGTGAACTCAAGATCAACGGCCAGCTCCCCATCCCCGTTCGCCCGTCCCTGACAGACGACACTGCCGTGAACCGGAACCCTCTCAAAAGTACATGCCTCACCAGGAATCCGAGCCGTCAAGACGCGGAGCTCCCTCCCGGTTTCATTCACGAGGACAATTCGCGTTCTTCCGCTCACATAGGAGGCAAGCGCAATAAACGCCACGAAGACCAGCAGGCATCCCGCCAGAGTCCACACCACGCTCCTGTTGATGACCCACCTCCCGCTCGCAAGCCGCTATTTCACGTAGGGGGCAACGCCGCTGATCCAACTCAACGCGAAAGAGGCCAACCCCAGCACCTGGCTGCAGCTCCACAGCCGCACGTCGAGGTCGTCGTAGGTCAAAGCCCGTGAGACACGAATCAGCCAGGCACGCCGCCCGAGCTCGAACACCGTGCAGGCCAGCCACGCGGCCCAGAGAATCCAGTACAGCGGTCCACCGATGAGTGGGCGGCCCCAGGTCACAAAAGCGTGGACAGAAATAATCCCGAGCATGACCGCCGTCAGGATCAGCCACTCCTTGTATGAATCTGGAGCCAATGAAGCGACCGGTCGTCCCCGCGGCATTCGTTCCACCTCCGTCAGCGTGAATCACCCCTGGGCCTGCCCCCACTCCGCCTCCCGCCTGGCAGGCAGGGTGGCTCGGGTTCTGGGGGCCGGGGGACCCGGTATACTCCCAATCCCATGACACCGCTGAGCCCCGGAGTCGCCACCGCCACGGAGCAGGACACGCCGGCCGCTCCCGGCTCCCTGCGCTTTCGCCAGCTGTGGCTGTTCTCTCCTCGGGCCGACCTCGCCATCCTGGGCCTCCCCCTGGCCCTGACGCTGGTCGCCGCCGTCGCCAGTACCTTCCTTGCCCCGGCGGCCGCGGACAACGCCCACCGGCTCCTGGGTTGGACCGCCCAGAACCTCCTGGGCAACGCCACGCACGTCATCCTCACGTTCCTGCTCTTCGGCGTGCACCGGGACGTGCTCACCGCCGCCCCCAAGCAGCCGCGCACCATCCTCGCCGGTGCGCTGGCCATGCTCGGCGTGGGCGCGGCGCTGTTCTTCACCTTCTACGCCGACCGCTCCATCCACACCTTCGCCGTCGCCGTCATCTTCAACGTCTTCGGCATGCACCACACCCTGTCGCAACACCGGGGTCTGTGGTCCCTGCATGGCCTGCGCGGTGGACAGGCCGGCCTCGCGCCGCCCTCCGCCCTGGAACGCAAGCTCCAGCAGCTCTACGTCCCGCTGCTCCTCAGCGTCCTCCTCGTCCGCATCTTCTTCGTCGCCGAGTCCGCCGCTCCGGGCGCGGGCGCCTACCTCGACGTGGGCCAGGGCGCTGTCCTGCCGTGGCAGACACTCCCCCTGCTCATCGCCATCTGGCTGGGCTACTTCCTCCTGCTCTTCCGCAGCGTGCTCCGCTCCGGCACCGCCAGCGGCCCCAAGGTGCTCTACCTCCTGGGCATGGCCACCGCGACGGGCCTCGCGCTCGTGGCCCCGTCCTGGGGCTACGTCATGCTCCCGGGCATGCACGGCCTGGAGTACTACGTCCTCAGCGCTCGCATGCTGGAGCCCCGTGACGGTGATTCACCGCGCCTGAGCCAGAAGCTCATCTGGCCCGCCATGGTCCTCTCCATGCTCCCACTGTTCGCGTTGGGCGTGGTGCATGGCTTCCTGCTGGATGGCCCCATGCGCGGCTCGCTGGGCATTGGCGTCGGCGCTCAAACGCATCCCCTGCTCCGCGCGTTCACCTCGCTGGGCTTCGCGTGCGTGCTCGCCCACTACTTCGCGGACGCCTTCATCTTCCGCTTCCGCATCCCCTCCATCCGGCAGGTGATGCTGCGCCGCCTGGGCTTCTCCGCTCAGCGCCCGGCTCCTCAGGCCCGGTAGTCCCCACCCCGCAAAAGCAAAATGGCAGGCCCTTCCAAGTGGAGGGACCTGCCATTCGCGCACCGCCGAGCGTGGCTCAGTAGGTGTTGTTCTGACCGAAGTTCTTCATCGTCTTCTTCTTCAGCGCGTCGGTCGCCGTCTGGCCGTCGTTCGCGACGTTGTCGTTACCGGCCAGCGCCGCGGCGGAGGCGCCGAACAGCTTGCGGATGTTGTCGCCGAACAGCGTGATCACGCCGATGGCGGCGATCGCGATGAGGGCCACGATGATGATGTACTCGGTCATGCCCTGACCACGGTTCTTGCGGAACTGCTTCTTCGGGGCCTTCGCGATCGCGTTCATGGAGAACTCCGGGGGTCGTTGCAGCGGTGGAGAGACACACCCTGCGGGAAGTCAGGGTCGATACGGACAGTACAACGGGCGGGCAAGCACCTCCATCCGTCATCGGGAGGATGGGGGCCCGGATCAAGCAATTCCGCGGACCTGGCACCTCTCAACGGCCTGATCCGCCCCGTTTTCACGGCGCGCCGGGCGCCACCGTGGGGGGATTCGCCGGGCGCGTGCAGGCCGCCGGCGGCAGCGCTTCACAGTAGGCCTTGTATGCCTTCTGCAGCTTCGTGTCCTGGGGATGGCGCGCCACCACGTCCCGGGCCACCGCCAGCGCCTCCTCGCCGTTCACCGGCGTCCACACCGTGCGCGATGCCCAGGTCCGGGCCGTCACCAGCTTGAGGTACTCCGTCACCAACTCCGGGGAGCGGCCACCCTTCGCCACCTCCGGCTCCAGGATGGACGCCGCCTGCGTCAGGTCCCCCTGCGCCAGCACGGCCCGGCCCAGCGCGAGCGCCGCCGCGGGGTCCTCGGGCGCCAGCGAACGCCACAGCGCCGCGACGCCGCGCACCACCGGGTTCTTCTCCGAGTGGTAGCGCTCCACGTTGCGGTACAGCTTCGCGACCTGCTCGGCGGTGGGCGGGTTCTCACGCACGTACTGGTGCAACAGCAGGCCCGGCCCCAGCTCCGGCGAGCGGCGCTCGTCCTTCACGCGCACGTCCAGGTTCGCCAGGAAGAAGGCCACCGGCGACGCGTACTCCAGCAGGTTGTGATCGTCCGTGTTGATGGGGCCCTCGCCCGCGAAGGCCTTCTGGCCTTCTTCCGTGTGCACCTGCTTGGACAACAGGCCGAACAGGTCGTGGATCTCCACGCGCGCCAGGTCCTCCTTCACCTCCGGCCGGGCCATGCGCGCCGCCACCGCCGCCGCGTCGAAGGACAGCGGCTTGCGGCTGGCCACCATCACCAGGTCCTCCGGCCCCAGCCACGTCGTGGCGTGCGGGAAGGTGTCGTGCAGCGTGCGCATCACCAGCTTCACCAGCTCCGTGTTGCTCTCGTAGGTGTGGATCCACTGCACCAGCACGCCGTCGTCCGTCAGGTGCTTGTCCACCAGCTGGAAGAAGTCTCGCGTGAAGAGGCCGGACACGCCCGTCACCCAGGGGTTGGACGGCACGCTGACGATGAGGTCGTACTGGATGGGCGCCAGCGCCATGAACGTCTTCGCGTCGTCGATGTGCACGTGCGTGCGCGGATCATCCACCGCGTTGCGGTTGTCCGCCTTGAACAGGCGCGCCGCCTCGATGACCGCCGGGGAGATCTCCACCATGTCCAGGCGCTCCACCGGGTGCGCCAGCACGCTGCCCGCGGTGATGGCCGCGCCCGAGCCGACGAGCAGCACGTTCTTCGGCTCTCGCGGGTGCATCAGCACGCCCAGGTGGCCCGCCATCACCTGCGTCTCGATGTCGCCACCGTTCGTGGCGTCCGTCTTGCCGTTGATCTTCATGAAGCGGAGGCTCTCGCTCGACAGGTCCCCCACCATCACCGTGGCGAAGGTGTCGTCCGCGTAGAAGCGCGGCACGATGGCCCGCTCCGTGTCCTCCACCAGCTTCGCGTAGCTCTCCGGCGGCTTCTCATACGCGCGCATCGCCGCGATGCCCGACAGCCGCTGCGGCCAGCCCTGCATGCTGCCCAGCACCACCACCGCCAGCAGCGCCGCCCCGCCCACCGGCGCGAACGTCCTCCACGCCGGCACCGCGCTGACACCCTGCCCTTCCTTCGGCGCGGACAGCGCGTGGAACGCGAGCCCCGCCGCCACCAGGTTCGCCACCGCGCCCGCGATGAAGTTGCCCTGCATGCCCCAGAACGGCATCAGCACCAGCCCGCCCAGCACGGAGCCGGACAGCGTGCCCGCCGTGTTCCACAGGTACACGCCGCCCAGCTCGCGCCCCACCTCGGACACCTTGGCCGTGGCCACGCGGGCCGCCGCCGGGAACGCCACACCCATGATGAACGTGGGGATCAGCAGCACCGCGCAACAGAACGCGAAGGTGACGCCCTGGAAGATGGGCCACGTCTCCACCGCGCGCGTGAGCATCCACTCCGACCAGCGGAACAGGTGCGGCAGCCGCACGTACAAAGGCAGCGCCACGCAGAGGCTCAACACCAGCCCCACCTGCGTCCACCCATACAGCTTCAGCGAATCCCCACCCTCCTTGCGCGTCATCAGCCAGAAGCTGCCCAGGCCGATGCCCAGGATGAACGCCGTCAGGATGAGCGTGAAGGCATACGTGGAAGCGCCCAGCACGATGGCCAGCAGGCGGATCCACGTCACCTGATACAGCATGGACGTGAAGCCGGAGAGCATCACGCCGATGAGCGCCGCCCGCACCGCGCGCCGGGGATAGGCCACGTCCTCCGCCGACGGAGCCGCCCCCACCACCACCGCCGGTGGGTGCTGACGGGCCAGCGCCAACGCCGCCAGTGCGAGGAACACGTTCAGGCCAGCGGCAATCTGCGCGGACGCGGACAGGCCCACCAGCGGCACCAGCCGCGTGCCCGCCACGTAGACGCCCACCGCCGCGCCCAGGCTGTTGATGGCATACAGCCTGGCCAGCTCCTTGCGCACGCTGGCCAGGCTGGCCGCGAAGTGACGCACCAGCGCCGGCAGCGTGCCGCCCATGAGCAGCGTGGGCACCACCAGTGACAGCGAGGACACGAGCAGGCGCGGCGCCACCCGCAGGCCCTCCGGCACGTGCGGCGCCAGGGCCAGCCACAGGTGCTCCAGCGCTCCCAGGACGTAGGGAAACGCCAGCGCGTACAGACCGACGCCCAATTCGAGCACGCCGTAGAGCGCCAGCGGGCTCTTCACCCGGTCCGCTGTCCGCCCGAAGACAAACGCACCCAGCGCCAGGCCCCCCATGAACGTGGCCAGCACGACGGCGTGCGCCTGACCGCTGTTGCCCAGCACGTTCCCCAGGTATTTGGACCACACCAGCTCGTAGACGAGCGCCGTGGCCCCGGACAGGAACAGAAGGGCGGCCACAAGGTTCTTCGGAGGACGTGGAGTGCGGGTCATAGGGACGCGCTCGACGTTACCCGGTATGTTTCAGGTCCACCAATGAACGCCCAACTCCTGCAAGTCGCTCAGCTCGCCTGGTCCCCCCACCTCCGGGTGACACGTGCCGAGGGGGACTGCGCCCAGGTGCTGCGCCGCGACGCCAAGGCGCTCGTGGGCATGTCCCTGCACACCGCGCTCGGGGTTCCCCAGGAGCGCGCCCGCGAACTGGATGCGCGAGCGCGCGAGGACCGCCGCGCCGTGGAGTTCGTCACCGTCTCCTCCGGCGGCGTCAACGCGAATCCGCCCCCCACCCACCTGCGCCTCGTGCTGGGCATGGACGGCGAAGAGGCCTCCGCGGGCGTGCTCGACCTGGGCGCCGTGCTGGAGGGCGCCCCGCCGGTGCAGATCTCCAAGCTGTCCTCGTCGCTCAGCCATGAGATCCGCAACCCGCTGTCCTCCGTGAAGATGGCGGTGCAGACGCTGGCCCGGAACACCGGCCTGTCGGACCGGGACAAGCGGCGGCTCACCATCGCCAACCGCGAAATCCGGACCATGGAGCGCATGCTGTGGCTGCTCTCCGAGTACGGCCGCGAGAGCGCCGCGAACCTGGATGCCCACGCCCTGCGCTCGGTCGTCCAGGAGGCGACCGCCATGGTGGCCCCGGAGCTGGCCGAGCGCCGCATCGAGGTGGACGTGAATGAAGAGGCGGACCTGCCCCGCGTGAGGGTGGATCCCAACCGGTTGAGGCCCGTGCTCGCACAAGTCCTGCTCAACGTGGCCATGGGCCTGCCCGAAGAGGGCCGCGTCCAGGTGACGCTGCGCAAGGACGACCCCAGCCACGTCAGCCTCATCCTGGATGATCCGGCCGCGGCCCTGCCTCCCGAGGAGCGGGGCACGCTGTTCGACCCCTTCGGCTCGCGGCTGGC
Organism: Corallococcus sp. AB049A; assembly: GCF_003668885.1. Taxonomy (NCBI): domain Bacteria; kingdom Pseudomonadati; phylum Myxococcota; class Myxococcia; order Myxococcales; family Myxococcaceae; genus Corallococcus; species Corallococcus sp. AB049A. The sequence continues at coordinate 33,026 of NZ_RAWL01000010.1, forward strand.
GCGAGGCGCGGGGCTGTCCCTGGCTGCCTTGCGGCGGGTGATGACGGGCGTGGGGGGCGACGTGGCGGCCCAGGGGAGCGCGGAACCGGGGATGGTGTTCACGCTGACCTTCGCCGCCTGAGGACCCCATGGAGACCCTCCTCATCGTCGACGATGACGTGTCGCTGCTCGAAACCCTCACGATGCACTTCGAGGAGATCGAGCAGGACGACGGTCAGCCGCGCTACCAGGTCGTCACCGCGACCAGCGCCGCCGCGGGCCTGAAGGCCGCCCAGGAGAACATGCCCAGCGTGGTCATCCTGGACATGATGCTCCCGGACCGTACGGGCCTGGAGATCATCGAGGAGATGAAGACGCTGTGCGGCGACGCACGCATCATCCTCGTGACCGCGTACCACGACATGGAGACGACCATCCGGGCCATGAAGGCCGGTGCGTTCGACTACATCCACAAGCCCTTCCCGGACCCCGCCGCCCTGGACCTGGTGGTGGAGCGCGCGCTGGAGTACCGCCAGCTGTCGCGCCGCGCGGACGAGGTCCACCGCGAGAACGCCGTCGTCCGCCTGGGCGACATCGTGGGCACCAGCCCGTCCATGCAGCAGCTGGTGAAGGAGATTGGCAAGGTCGCGGGCAGCACCGCGACGGTGCTGATCAACGGCGAGAGCGGCACCGGCAAGGAGCTCATCGCCCGCGTCATCCACAACTACTCCTACGACGAGCCCCGGCCCTTCATCGGCATCAACTGCTCCGCCATCGTGGACACGCTGCTGGAGAGCGAACTGTTCGGCCACGAGAAGGGCGCCTTCACCGGCGCCGTGGCCGGCAAGCCCGGCAAGTTCGAGCTGGCCGAGGACGGCACCGTGTTCCTGGATGAGATTGGCGACATGTCGCTGATGCTCCAGGCGAAGCTGTTGCGCGTGCTCCAGGAGCGCGAGTTCGAGCGCGTGGGCGGCGTCAAGCGCGTGAAGCTGCGCGCCCGCGTCATCGCCGCGACCCACCGGAACCTCGCGGACGAGGTGGACCAGGGCCGCTTCCGCGAGGACCTCTACCAGCGCCTCAAGGTCATCACGCTCGTCATCCCACCCCTGCGTGAGCGGCGCGAGGACATCCCCCCGCTGGTGAAGCACCTCCTGGAGCGCATCAACGAGAAGGTGCACAAACGCGTCACCCGCGTGCCCCACGAAGTCATGGAGCGCCTCACGCGCCTGCCCTGGCGCGGCAACGTGCGCGAGCTGGAGAACGTCCTCACCCGCGCCGTGGTGCTGGCCCCCGGTGACGTGCTCCGGGGTGACGACCTGCCCGCCCTGGAGGCCACCCCCTCAGGGCCCCTGGATGCCGCCCAGCGCGCCGCTGGCGCCGCCAGCAGCATGTTCGCCGCCCCCGCCGTGGACGACGTGAGCCTCATCCCCACGCTGGAAGAGGCCGAGCGGCAGCTCATTGCCCGCGCCATGGCCGTCACCAAGGGCCACAAGGGCCGCACGTGTCAGATCCTGGGCATCAGCCGTCCGACCCTTGAACGAAAGCTTCAAAAGTTCGGTCTTGCACAGGGTCATGGTCCACAGGTGCACCCTTATCCGGTGAAGGATGCTTCCTGACAGTGTCCCAGCCCGGACAAACCGGTGCGCCTCTTTAACGTTTCGTTCAAACTGATCAGACTGTTTGAACGTTCTGTTTCAGGTTTCGGACACAGTTGGGGGGGGCGGACCGGGCTGTAGCGCTAAGTACCCGGCATTCCTCGAACTGTTCCCCTGGGAATACTTCGAGTGTCTCTGGCACGCCTCTTGGAAAGGGCAAGGTCCGTCCGCAGCAGCAGCAGCGACCAACCTTCCCCATCCCTTTCCGTCTTTCCAGGAGACTCCCATGCACGGCTTCAACCGCCCCCTCGGCCCCATCGGTTCCAACGTCGTGGCGCCCCTGCAGGCGACGTCGTCCGGCATGATGGTGACCGCGAACAAGCTGGTCCCTGGCCAGGAAGCGATCGACTTCAAGGGCTACTTCAAGGTCGAGTCCTTCCCGCACAACTCCACCATCTACCGCCCCGGCGACACGTCGGACCGCGTGTACCTGCTGAAGTCCGGCCGCGTGCGCCTGATGCGCATTGGCAAGAACAGCACCCGCTCGGTGGTGTCCATCCTCCGCCCGGGCGACCTGTTCGGCGAGCTGTTCCGCCCGGAAGGCACGCCCATCGAGGAGATGGCCGTGGCGGCGGGCGAGGCCGAGGTGTGGAGCATCGAGGGCCGTGACTTCCGCGCCCAGCTGGAGGCCCGTCCGGCCCTGGCGGTGGACGTGGTGCGCGCCTACGCGGACCGCGTGCGCTCGCTGCGCAAGCGCGTCCTGGGCCTGACCTTCAAGGAGGTCCCGGCCCGGCTGGCGGACACCCTGCTCACGCTGGTGGAGGCGCACGGTGAGCGCTGCCCCCACGGCGGTGAGACGGACCTGCGCGGGATTACGCAGCAGGACCTGGCGGACCTGGTGGGCGCCTCGCGCTCCTTCGTGTCCACCCTCATCAACGAGATGAAGCGCGAGGGCGTGCTCGGCAACGTCGGCCGCATCCTCTGCGTGCGCGACCAGAAGGCCCTGCGCAAGCTGGCCTCCAAGGAGAAGTAATCCCTCGCGTCCCTGCTCCACGCAGGGACCGTGACGTCCAACGGGCTCGACCGCATCCGCGGCCGGGCCCGTGGTGTTTTCAGAAGACGAAGCCGGCGCCGAACTCGGGTGCGAAGCCGAGGGGCATCCCCAGCGGCGCCACCTCGGAGTCCAGGTTGAGGTAGCGCACCCCGCCGCGCAGCATGAACCCGCCGAGGTGCAGCGCCAGCCCCGCGCGCGCGTCCAGCTGCTGGTAGGGGCCGGGCGTCACCTGCAGGCGCCCCTCCACGTCCAGGGGGCCCAGCAGGCACGCCTCCACGGACACGCCCGCGCTGGGGGCCACGTAGAGGCGCCCGGGCGCATCCAGGGTGGAGACGCCGGCCTCCATGCGCAGGCGCAGCTCCTCCCGGACGATGGGGGAGTACGTCAGGTGCAGCTCCCCCAGGGTGCGCGCCTCGCGGTACGCCGAGGTGTCCCACCTCCCCGTCAGGCGCGCCAGCCGCAGGTCCACGCCAAAGCGCCGGGTGTCGAAGCCGAGGTCGAAGTCCACGCCCATGCCGCCCTGGATGGGTGACACCAGCATGCCCAGGCGCAGGGAGAACGGCACCGCGTGCCGGAGCGAGTTGCGCTCGGGCTGCGCGTCCGGAGCGTCGATGTCGTGGCCCTGGTGGGTGCCCATGCTACCGATGGCCTCCCCCATCCCCCGGAACATCAGCTCGAAGAGCGCGCCCAGGATGACCCCAACGGCGTCGTCGGACGCGCTCGAGTTGAACTCGAAGGTGTCGTCCGTGGAGGACACGGTCGTCGTCCTGGATGAGCGGTTCTTGTTTTCGTCGTCCTGCTTCGAAGTGTCGTCCTCGGCGCCAATGGCGGACGCCTTGTGGACGGGCTTCGACGTTTCGTGGGAGTCCGAGCGCTTGCCGAAGCGCGCCTCGGCGGGAGGCGCGGCGAAGAGGCTCGCGACGAGCCCTCCGCCCAGCACGACCTTGGGTAACGACATGGGGTGAAGCCCCCTCGGTGAGGAACGGCCGGCCCGACCGTCCCTCACGGGGTGCATTCAAATCCCGGGGGCCCACTGGGAGTCAACTCCGCGGGCCCGCGGGGCACCGCGTCACCGCTTGCGCCTTGTGGGCTCACCGACGCGGAGAAGAAGGCAGCCCGACGTGAAGCGCCGCGAAGAATCCCGATTCACGCCAGAGCGTGCGGTTCCCAATGACGTAGAGCTGTTCCTTCGCACGGGTCACCGCGACGTTCAGCAGGTTCGCCTGTCTCCCTGCCCAATCTCGTGCGCCGCGTTGGTCCTCCCTTGTGGCCCCCAAAACGACGATGACGGCTTCGGCCTCGCGCCCCTGGACCGTATGAATCGTGCCGACGCGCTCCTCCATCCACTTCCAGGGCTCGTCAACCCAGCCCTGAAAGACACCTTGCCGGCGCAGCAGACTCTTCAAGTTCGTCTCGACCGCAACGAAGGGTGTGACGACATAGAGCGAGGGCGGCACTCCAGCGTGGCGCAACCGCCGCAGGAGGTCCACAACCTGCTCACCCTCTTCATGACACCACTTGTCCTCGGCCGTTCCCCGCACGTCCAGCCAGGCCGAGGGGCCCAGGACATCGCGGATACGGGACGGAGCAGCCTTCTTGGCGCTCACCATCAGATGCTCGTACGCGATGGCATTCGACAGCGAGAACATGGGCTCGGAGCACCTCCGGTGGACCAGCAGCGGCACGCCCACCTGACGGCTGCCATCCTTGCCTGCGAACTCAGCCATGTAGGACGAGGCGGAGTCCGAAAGTGTCTGCACTGAAGCAACAGGCGCATTGAACCGGAGCGGGTCAACGCCCAGAGAGCGGCAGATCGCTGCCGTCAATGACTGGGGCATGGTCACCACCGGCTCCAGTTGCATGGGGTCACCCACCACAACGGCCCGGCGGGTCCGCATCAATGCGCCGACTGCTGACTGCGGGGTGGCCTGCCCTGCTTCATCCACGATGAGCCATCCCAATGACTCAGGAGGCAAGTCCTTGAACATCCTTCCCACGGACGCGAAGGTCGTGGAAATCAGAGGAATCACCAGGAACAACGAAGACCACAAGTGAGGAAGCAACGACCTTTGTTCCGCTGGAAGGCCCTTCGACATGGCGCGCATGAGGGCGCTCAGATTGTCCCGCAACGGCTTCGCGACCACGCCAATGAACGCTTTGTGGAGCGCCAGCGCAGCGACGAACACGTCATCGCGAGCCTCCTGTTCCATCTGATTCAGCCAGGGAGTTGACATCTGTCGTTCGGCATGAGGCCGACGGAAGAAATCAGCGTCGATACATCCGCCTTCGGTCCTGTCCCTTTCTGCCCGGACGGTGCTCATTGCAGTCTCTCGGGCCGCTACCGCCTTTTCCAATTGTTGCTGGGCCAGACGTCTTGCGAAAACAGCCATTTGCGCTGCTCGTTCGCCGGCCGTGGATTCCTCCTCGGCCTTCTTCAGCGCTCCCTCCAAAGAGTGGAGCTTTAATTCCAACGAAGCGCGAACACGGCTCCACTCACGAGCCCGGCCCGTTCGAAAAAGCTGATGGAAGAATGGAGGCTTCAGCCGCTCGTGAGCATCGAATGCGGTCCTGGCTTTTTCCAGTTCCCGCCGTGTCGATGCCTCTTGAGTTCGAGCAGCCTCCAGCGTCCCTTGCGCAACTCGCCTGCTGACCTCCGACTGAGTCAGTTCTCCCTCACGGCGCCGAACTTCATCCTCATGCTTTGGCAATGAGCGAAGAGCGTCCCTGACATGCTCCCGCCGCGCCAAGTTCTGCCGACTCCGGGCCAGACTCTCTAGGAATGCCTTGCGTGCGGCATCCCATTGGTACCGAGCTTCGCGCGGACTTCGTGGCGCCTCTTCTTCTGAAACGACTCTGGGAGGGCGCGTCCTGCGTTCCTTCGTCACGGGATCTTCAAACCCGAAGGACTGAAGAGTGCCCATTGCCGAGCACAAATACGTCGCAAGCCCATGGTCACCGTCTTCCCAGAAGACCTGCTTGAAATCGCGGCGATTCTTCTTGTTTCCCAAAACCGCGGCCACCAACCCCCACGTTGGCGTGGACTGCAAGGCATTGGAGATCGTGGTGAAGTAGCGCAGTCCCGGAATGTCTTCCGCGACCGACTTCAGGGTCGGCAACTCGGCGCTAACGTTCTCAACAGCCTTGTTGTTGGATGAAGCCACAACCATCTCGAATCCCAGCAGACGGTCGTCCACCTTGAAGAGTTCGCCCTTGAACTGGCTCCATTTGACCTGCACTCCCGTCGGAATGAAGGCGTCCACGGGATTGTCGAAGAGCGCCATCGACTCAGCGCGAGCGGTGACCACCGCTGCGACCAGATCCCGGATCAATGTCGTCTTGCCAGTCCCAGGAGGCCCATTCACAGCGGTGATACGCCCGTGTGCGGTTCCCTGTGTCGCGATGTTTATGGCTGCCTGCTGAAGGAGCACGAGCGGACTTCGGTTCGGTCCCGGCCAGCGCGCAGGAGGCGTCCAAGCGGGGGACATCACTTCATCCAGCGCATCTTTCTCCGACAACAGGTTGCGCCGCTGAGCGGAAAGCCCCCTCAAGTAGCACGTCAGATTCGCTGGAGCCCGGTTGTCGGCGAACAGGGTTTTTGCCCGGCCAAGGTCACCCAGAAAAAAGCTGTTGAGCAACAGGGGCTCTGGAGTGTCCTTGCTGAACATGTGCTGATAGCTGCGAATGGCGAACTCCGGGGGCTTCACGATGTCCGCAGCCAAGCCCAGGGTCCTCACCAGCCACTCCCATGCGCCCATCAATCGCTGCCTGTCGACGGGAAGAGGCGCTCCTTCGTCATTGACCTTCCGCAAGCGGGCATCAAGCTCGGCGGTCAGCTTTCGTTCCGCCGATTCCCACGCGGCAAGCTGCGTCAACTCTCCACGCAGAGCTTGGGGTAGACCCCAAGCAAAGCTCGAGACGTGCACCGCGGGCGCTTCAACCAAGCAGCCAGATTTGTCGAGGATGACAAGCGCCAGGATGGACTCGCCGTGATGCGAAGGACGATTTTCTCGTCCATCCACATAGCGATTGAGCAACTGAGGGAGGGCCTTGTCCAGGTCCACCGTGCCCAGAACGACCTGGTAATACAGCCGGAAGTCTCGCCGGGATTTCTCTCCCGCTTCCCAGGGGAGCACCTCTGGGCGAAAGACCGCGACCTCTCGGCTGTCTCCGTCAAAGACCAACTGCTTTCGCTGTCGGAAGCCATTCGGAGAGAGCACCTCCAATGCGGTCCAGGCATCCAGGACCCGAACGGAGGGACCTGCAGGAGATGCCTCTTCCGAGGCGACACGCGCGGCCGGAGGCGGGACGCGTTGTACCAGGGGCTCGACGGGGGCTATGGCAGGGGGTGAAGCGCCAGCGGACGTCGACGGACTGAGCGCCACCTTCTCCAGGTCTGAGATGCGTTGGAGGACCTGCTCATGGAGCCTGCCGGCTCTCCGGGTCGTCCGATGCGAAAGCTCCCGTGACACCGCGCGTTGGGTCGCAACGTCGTCCCATGCATTCCTGGAGATGGACTCAAGCGCCTCGATGTTGAGTTGGATGTACGGTCGCAGCTTCGTTTCCTGGAGGGCGTGGGCACACCATTCAACTGCCGAGGCCGCATGGGCTGTCAACCCATGCCGCCCAGCAGGACCGCTCCTCCAGCTTCAGCCAGGCACCCTCTCCCTTCCTTCTCGGGCACGCGGTTCCCCGGCAGGTCCATCAAGTACACGCGCAGACTGCCCTTCCCGGACACCCTCGCCGTCAGGGTGCTCCTCAGTCAACCTCCAGCGTACAGGTGGCGCTGCACCCATCATTTCCCTGGGTGTTGCCGTCATCGCACTCCTCGCCCTGGTCCACGACGTGATTGCCGCAGAGACGTGCGCAGACGGTGTGCTTCGAGGGGTACGCGAAACCGTCGAGCGTGAGCTGGTACGTGGAAGCGACCGTGTGGCGCTCAGCCTGGAACACCACGAGCTCGTAGATGCCCCCTGGCGTGAGGCCGAGTGCGCTGGCCTGTTGCGACAGATTGACGGTGCCGGAGGCAGGGCCATGGACCCCGCCCAGGTCGAGTGCGAGGCGGCGGTTGATGAACACCCAGACGTCGTCATCTCCGCTGAAGGAGAACACCTCGGTGCCTTTGTATTCGAACCAGTAGCGCGTCTCGCTGGTGAAGCTGAAGTTGTGAGCCACGCTGGGGTTGCCAACCTCACGAAGGGGTTCCTGACCGGAGGCCACCCAGCCCGCGTCATCCAGCGGGAAGAAGGCCGGGTCATTGAACTGGTACGAGCGGCCCGACCCACGCGAGAGGTCCACGCTCTTGACGACGGTCTTGTTCACGCCCTGCACGTCCCGGAACCACTGGTCAAAGGCCGCCCGGCCATGGGTGGTGAGGGAGCTCACGTCCTCCTTCGCATAGACAGGCTTGCCATCGGCCCCCAGCGTGGCTGCCACGATGCCCGCCTCCGAGCCGTTCGCGTTCTCGAAGTCGATGTGCCCCCGCGGCAGTCCCTGGGAGGCCGGCAGGTCATACCCACGGAAGTCGCGGTAGACGATGGGCAGCGTCAACGGGTCCGGAAGGGGCGACACGACCACCTGGCAGGTGAACCCCGGCTCGAGCTTGCATGCCGGAGAGCAGCCGTCGTTCGCTCGCGTGTTGCCGTCGTCGCACTCCTCGGCCGTGCTGTTGGGCGTCAGCTCGCCGTCGCCACAGATGCCCTGACAGACTCCGTTGGAGCAGCGAGGCTCGCGTGTGCACAGCGGCGTGCAACCATCGCCGAGGTCGTTGTTGCCGTCGTCGCATTGCTCGGTGCCCTCGGCCACCGTGTCGCCACAGGTGGTCCCTTCACAGGGCTGGCCCGCGACGGGGCACTTGAAGCCCGGCTCCAGGTGGCACGTGGCGTCGCAGCCATCGTCGCGCGACGTGTTGCCGTCATCGCAGGACTCGGTGCCATCCACCCGGCCATCGCCGCAACGTTCAGTCCCCGCGTCCGCCTCCGTCCCCGCGTCCGCCTCCGTCCCCGCGTCCGCCTCCGTCCCCGCGTCGACCTCCGTCCCGGCATCGGCCTCCGTCCCCGCATCAGGCTCCGTCCCCGCGTCGGCCTCCGTCCCGGCATCGACCTCCGTCCCGGCATCGACCTCCGTCCCCGCGTCGACCTCCGTCCCCGAATCCGTGCCGCTGTCCGCGGTGGAGGCATCCTGCTGGCCCGGCGTCGGGCCGCCGTCCGGGTCGGACGGCTCATCCTTGCCACAGGCGGACACCAAGAGAGACACAGACATGAGCAGAACACTCATGAATCGAAGCGGCGAGCCAGATGTAGACAGAGACATAGGCCGCGCGTTCTGACCCGGCTGCCCGAGCGAGTCAATTGCCTCGGACGCGAGCCTTTGCAACACCATGAGCGACCTCCAAATCCATCTCATCCGGGATGCGACTCGCGACGCCCCTGTCATTGCCGGGCCAGGACGGCGTTGCCCCGAGGAGCACTGCCCATGCCCGTCCGCCTCCGCGCGATTCCATCGGGAAGAAATGTTGTCGGTCCGCACCGGAAGCGTGACGGGGCGCTTTGTGCGCTTGCCCTCGGACGGGGGGCCGCACAGCATGCGCAGCCATCGTGCCCGTCCCGACCGAGTCCCAGAGCCCGCATCGCACGTACACCGACCGCCGCGCCGCAGCCCAGGCGGACCTGACGGAGCTGGACCGCGTCAGCGCCCGGTACGCCAACCTGCGCACCGTCGCCTTCGTGGCCGCGCTGGTCGTAGCCGCGCTGACGCTGATGGGGCGGCTGCCCAAGCCCTGGTGGTGGGCCGCGGCCGGCGCGCTCGCCGTCTATGGCGTGCTGGCGGTGCTGCACCACCAGGTGTTCCTCAAGGAGCAGCGCGCGCGCCTCTTCGTCCTGCTCAACGAGCGCGGCCTGGCGCGGCTGGAGGGCGGCTGGCATTCCTTCACGGAAACCGGTGAGCGGTTCCTCTCCCCCAACCACCTCTACGCCACGGACCTGGATGTCTTTGGCCAGGGCAGCCTCTTCCAGCTCATCAACGAGACGGCGACGCGCGCGGGCGAGGAGCGGCTGGCGGCGTGGCTGTCCGCCCCAGCCACCGCGGAGGCGGTCGTCACCCGGCAGGGCGCGGCGCGAGAGCTGGCCCCGCGCGTGGACTTCCGCCAGGACCTCTGCGTGGACGCCCGCGTGGTGGCGAAGGACAAGGCGGACCCTGCCCTCTTCATCCAGTGGGCGGAGGCCGGCCCGTCCCTGGACGCCATCCGCTGGGCCCGGCCCCTGGCCATCGTGCTGCCCCTGGTCACGCTCACCCTCTTCATCCTGGGCTCTGTCGGCGTGATTCCGGACAGCATCGTCTGGCTGGGGCTGCTCGCGCAGCTGGGCATCGCCGTGGCCACGCGCCGCACGCTGCGGCAGATGGACGAAGGCGTGGAGCGCGGCGAGCGCGGCTTCGCGCGCTACGCATCCCTCTTCGAGCGCGTGGAGAAGCAGACCTTCGAGCACCCGCGCCTCAAGCAGCTCCAGGCCGGACTGACGGCGCAGGGCGGCCCTCCAGTGTCCGCGCGGTTCCAGCGCTTCAGCCGGCTGTACTCGCTCATCGAGTTCAAGCGGCACCAGTTCCACCCCCTGGTGCACTGGCTCACGCTCTGGGACATCCACGCGCTCTTCGCGCTGGAGAACTGGCGCGCCGCGCACGGCCGCGACGTGCGCCAGTGGTTCGAGGGCCTGGCGGAGCTGGAGGCCCTGTGCTGCCTGGGAGGCCTGGCCCATGACCGCCCTGCCTTCACCTGGCCGCAGCTGGAGGCGCAGGGCCCGAGCGTGATGGCCACCGCGCTGGGGCATCCGCTGCTGGACGCGCCCGTGCCCAACGACGTGTCCCTGCCCGGCCCGCGCCACGCGCTGCTGATTACGGGCTCCAACATGAGCGGCAAGACGACGCTGATGCGCGCGCTGGGCGCGAACGTGGTGCTGGCGCTGGCGGGCGCGCCGGTGTGCGCGGCGTCGTTCCGGCTGTCCCCGGTGCAGGTGCTCACCAGCATGCGCGTGAAGGACTCGCTGGAGCGCGGCGTGTCCTACTTCCACGCGGAGGTGCTGCGGCTGAAGATGGTGCTGGACGCGGCGGCGGCCGCGAAGGGCCAGGCCCTCTTCCTCCTGGACGAAATCCTGCTGGGCACCAACACCCGCGAGCGCCAGATTGCCTCACGGGAAGTGCTGCGGCTCCTGCTCGCCTCCGGCGCCTGTGGCGCGGTGACGACGCATGATTTGTCGCTGGCGGTGCTCGCGGACGAGCCGGGCTCGCAGGTGGTGAACGTCCACTTCCGCGACCACCTGGAGGACGGGAAGATGGTGTTCGACTACAAGCTCCGGCAGGGGGTGGTGGACACCACCAACGCGCTGCGGGTGCTGCGCCTGGCGGGCGTCCCGGTGAACGACCCGGACGCCCCGGCCTCCTGACAATCCCCTTCGCGCCCCCTTCATCCAACAGGGGGCGCGACAAGGGAAGCGGACTACTTCGCCAGCTCCACCAGCGCCGCGGCACCCATGCCGCCGCCGATGCACATGCTCACCACGCCGTAGCGGCCGTCCCGGCGCTTCAGCTCGCGCAGGATGGTGGCCACCATGCGCGCACCGGACACGCCCAGCGGGTGGCCCAGGGCGATGGCGCCGCCGTTCGGGTTCACCTTGTCCTGGGGGATGCCCAGCTCGCGGATGCAGTGCAGCGCCTGCGCCGCGAAGGCCTCGTTGAGCTCGAAGACGCTGATGTCCTCAATCTTCAGCTTGTTGCGCTCCAGCAGCTTGCGGATGGCGGGCACCGGGCCCACGCCCATGATTTCGGGCGGCACGCCGGCGACCACGTAGTCCACGAAGTAGCCCAGCGGCTTGACGTTGAGCTCCTTCGCCTTCTCCTCGCTCATCACCACCGCGGCCGCCGCGCCGTCCGTCAGCGGCGACGCGTTGCCCGCCGTCACCACGCCCTTGGCGTTGAAGGCCGGACGCAGCTTGGCCAGGCCCTCCACCGTCGTCTCCGGGCGCAGGATGGTGTCCACCGTGACGGTCACCTGCTTCTGGTTGCCGTCCTCGTCGAACATCGTGGTGGTGACGGGGAAGATCTCCTCCTTGAACTTCCCCTGCTCGCGGGCGGTGGCCGCGCGGCGCTGGGACTCGGCGGCGAACTTGTCCGCGTCCTCACGGGTGACGCTGTAGCGCGAGGCGATGTTCTCCGCCGTCGCGCCCATGGAGGTGTAGACCTCCGGCAGCTTCTGCATGATCTCCGGGTTGGCGGAGACCTTGTTGCCGCCCATGGGCACCATGGTCATGGACTCGGTGCCACCGGCCACGGCCACCTGGAGCATGCCGGACTTGATGCCCTGCGCCGCCTGCGCCACGGACTGCACGCCGGACGAACAGAAGCGGTTGATGGTCAGGCCCGGAACGGTGTCCGGCAGGCCGGCGAGCAGGCTCGCGTTGCGGGCCACGTTCATGCCCTGCTCCGCCTCCGGCATGGCACAGCCCATGATGACGTCCTCCACGTCCGCCGGCTTCAAGCCGGGGACCTGGGCGACGGCCTCCTTGATGGCAAGGGCCGCGAGCGTATCCGGCCGCGTGTCCTTGAACTCTCCCTTGTGGGCGCGGGTGAAGGGGGTGCGCACCGCGCTGGCAATCACGACTCGACCGGACATTTTAGATGTCTCCCTGCCCGGACAGCGTCCGGGCGTGCTTCGGAATTCGCGTCTGGAAAACCATTGGGTAAACGCCTCGCGCTAGTTGCGCAGCGGCTTGCCCTTCTCGAGCATGAACATCATGCGGTCCTGGGTCTTCTCCTCGCCGATGAGGCTCAGGAACGCTTCCATCTCCAGCTCCAGCAGCTTCTCCTCGGTCACCAGCACGGACGGGCTGGTGTCACCACCGGAGAGCACGCGCGCCAGCTTCTGGGCGATCTTCCGGTCGTGGGCGCTGATCTGATTGTTGAGCTGCATGTCGTACAGCATCATGTCGATGGTGGCCGCGCCGTTGGGGCCCGGCAGCCGGAAGCGCGTGGGACGCGGCGGGCGGAAGCCGCCGTTCGCCATCCCCAGCACGCGCGACTTCGCGTCCGACAGCAGGAAGTCGCGGTTGCCCGTGATGCCGTCCTGCTGGGACAGGAAGCCCATCTCGCGGGCCTCCTCGGCGCTGGTCGCGACCTTCGCCATGCCGATGGCGAGGAACACCTTCTTGAGGAAGGGCAGCGCGTCGAAGTCCTTGTCCGCCGCGTAGGTGCCGAACACGTTGCGCAGCAGCATCATGGTGCCGCCGCCGCCCGGGATGAGGCCCACGCCCACTTCCACGAGGCCCATGTACAGCTCCGCGCTGGCCTGCACCGCGTTGCCACCCATGGTGACCTCCGCGCCGCCGCCCAGCGTGAGGTTGAAGGGCGCCGTCACGACGGGCACGGGGCTGTAGCGCATGCGCTGGTTGGCCGCCTGGAACGCGGACGCCATCTTGCGGATGGAGTCGAAGTCCTCGCTCTTGGCCGCCATCAGCATGGCCATGATGTTCGCGCCGGCGGAGAAGTTGGACCCGTCGTTGCCGATGACGAGACCCTTGAAGTTCTTCTCCGTCTCATCCAGCGCGGTGTTCATCATCGCGATGATCTCATCGTCGATGGAGTTCATCTTGGAGTGGAACTCCAGGAGCGTGACGCCGTCTCCCATGTCCCACAGCGACGCGCTGTCGTTGCCGGTGATCTTCTTGTTGCCGCGCTTCAAGTACTCCACGCGGAAGGTCCGGGCGTTCTCCACCACCGGCTTCACGGACTTGGACGGGATGTCCCAGTAGGTGTCGCGGCCGTCCTGCACGCCGTAGAAGGACGTGCGGCCCTTGGCCAGCATCTCCTCCACCCAGGCGGCGGGCTTGAGGCCCAGCGCCTTCATGCGCTCCACGCCCTTCTGGACACCGTAGGCGTCCCAGACCTCGAAGGGCCCCAGGTCCCAGCCGAAGCCCCAGCGCACGCCGCGGTCCACGTTGACCAGGTCGTCGGCGATCTCCGGGATGCGGCGGCTGGAGTACGCCAGCACGTCCAGGGTGACGCGCTCGGCGAACTTGCCGGCCTTGTCGTCCGCGTTCATCACGGACGCCACGCGCTCCTTGACGTTCTCAATCTCCTTCGCGGCGCCCAGCGAGTCGAAGCGCACCTTGGCCTGCGGCCGGTACTCCAGCGTCTTCAAGTCCAGCGCGAGGATGTCCTTGCCGCCGGAGGAGCGGTCCTTCTTGTAGAAGCCGCCTCCGCTCTTGTCGCCCAGCATCTTCTTCTCCACCATCTTCTGGAGGAAGTCCGGGGCGGCGAAGACGTCGCGCTCTTCGTCGTGCGTCAGCGTGTCGTAACAGTTCTTCGCCACGTGGGTGAACGTGTCCAGGCCCACGATGTCCGCGGTGCGGAACACGGCGGACTTGGGACGGCCCATGGCCGGGCCAAAGATCTTGTCCACCTCTTCGATGGTCATCTCCGTCTTCTGCATCTCGGAGATGGTCCGCATCATCCCGTACACGCCGATGCGGTTCGCGATGAAGTTGGTGGTGTCCTTGCCGTAGACGATGCCCTTGCCCAGGACCTCTTCACCGAACTTGTGGACGGTCTTCACGACCTCCGGGTTCGTCTCCTGGCCCGCCACCAGCTCCAGGAGCTTCATGTAGCGAACGGGGTTGAAGAAGTGGGTGACGAGGAAGTTCTTCTTGAACTCCGCGCCGCGGCCTTCGGTCATGCCCACGATGGAGAGGCCGGAGGTGTTGGAGGAGATGATGGCGTCCTTGCGGGCGTGCTTCTCCACCTTGGCGAACAGGGCCTGCTTGACGGCCAGGTCCTCCTTCACCACCTCGATGATCCAATCGCACTCACCCAGGCGCGCAAGGTCGTCCTCCAGGTTGCCCACTTCGATGGCCGCGAGCACCTGCTCGGACACGATGGGGCTGGGCTTCGCCTTGCGCAGGTTGGCGATGGCGCCCTGCGCGAACTTGTTGCGGAACGCCTTGGAAGCGGTGTCCTCGCCCGGAGCAGCCTGGGGAGGAACGATGTCCAGCAGCAGGGCGCGCACGCCGGAGTTGGCCAGATGCGCGGCGATGCCGCTGCCCATCACGCCAGCGCCAAGCACCGCCACTTTTCGGATCCGGGTCGTCATCGGAAATCAGCTCCCTTTAAGGAAGTAGGCGACTGCACAAATGTAGGCGATTGACCCGGAAGTCAACCGGCATTGCCGTCGGGTGTCCTCGCCAGGAGGTCGGCTCCCCGACTACAAGTCGTCCCCCCATGGCTCGCCTCGACCCGCACTCGTACAACGACAGCACGCAGCCCGAGACCGAAACGCTGGAGTGGAAGGCCCGCGTCGATTTCCGGACGCGGCGCCTGCACGCGGAGGCCACGCTGACCCTCAAGGAGGCGTCAGCTGGTCCCCTCGACCTGGACACCCGCGACCTGGACATCCGCGGCGTGGTGGATGCCCAGGGTCGCCCCTTGCCCTACATCCTCTCCCCTCCTGAACCCATCCTGGGCAGCCGGCTGCGCATTGAACTGCCCTCGGGGGTGAAGCAGCTCACCGTGCGCTACCGCACGTCGCCGGAGGCGAGCGCGCTGCAGTGGCTGACGCCTTCGCAGACGGCGGGCGGGCAGCAGCCGTTCCTGTTCAGCCAGTGCCAGGCCATCCACGCGCGCAGCGTGGTGCCGCTGCAGGACACGCCGCGCATCCGCATCCGCTACCGCGCGTCCCTGCGCGTGCCCAAGCAGCTGAAGTCCGTGATGGCGGCGTCATTCGTCGCGCGCGAAGAGCACGGCGTGGAGGCGGAGGAGCACTACGAGATGCCGCAGCCGGTGCCTCCGTACCTGCTGGCGTTCGCGGTGGGCAGCCTCACGTCGAAGGAGCTGGGGCCGCGCTCGCGCGTGTGGGCGGAGCCGGAGGCGCTGGAGGACGCGGCGGACGAGTTCGCGGGCGTGGACGACATGCTCAGGGCCGCGGAGTCGCTCTTCGGGCCGTACGACTGGGAGCGCTTCGACCTGCTGCTGATGCCGCCGTCGTTCCCCTACGGCGGCATGGAGAACCCGCGCCTGACGTTCCTCACGCCCACGCTCATCGCGGGGGACAAGAGCCTGGTGAACGTGGTGGCGCACGAGCTGGCGCACTCGTGGACGGGCAACCTGGTGACGAACGCGTCCGCGGAGCACTTCTGGCTCAACGAGGGCTTCACCGTCTTCGCGGAGCGCCGCATCCTGGAGGCGCTGGCGGGGCCGGAGGTCGCGGCGCTGCACGCGGCCCTGGGGCGCCGTTCGCTGGATGAGGCGATGCACCACTTCCGCGCGCACCCGCAGCTCACCGCGCTGCGCACGCACCTGTCCGGCGTGGACCCGGACGAGGCCTTCTCCCAGATTCCCTACGAGAAGGGCTACCTGCTGCTGCGCGCGCTGGAGGACGCGGTGGGCCGCCCCACCTTCGACGGGTTCCTGCGCCGCTACCTGGAGAAGTACCGCTTCCAGGCGCTCACCACGGAGGAGTTCGTCCGCTTCACGGAGGCCGAGCTGCCCGGGGCGCTGGCGAAGGTGGACGCGGACGCGTACCTCAACCGGCCCGGCGTGCCGCAGAGCGCGCCCCGCCCCACCTCCGCGCGGCTGGAGGCGCTGGAGAAGCTGCGCGGGAAGGTGCCTTCGCAGGCGGACACGAAGGACTGGACGCCCACCGAGTGGCAGCTCTTCCTGGAATCCATGCCGGCGGACACGTCCCAGGAGGTCTTCCGCGAGCTGGACGCGAAGTACGGGCTGACGGGCAGCCGCAACTCGGAGGTGCTGGTGGCGTGGCTGGTGGCGGCGCTGCGCGCGGGCTTCGATGCGCCGCTCGGCCGGGCCGAGGAGTTCCTCGGCGAGGTGGGGCGCATGAAGTACCTCAAGCCGCTCTACAGCGTGCTCGCCTCGTCGCGCGACCACCGCAAGGTGGCGCGCGCGGCGTTCGAGAAGCACGGGGCGAGGTATCACCCCATCGCGCGGCAGGGAGTGGAGCTCATCCTCGCCCGCGCGTGAGGGGGGCTTTGACTACTTGAGGGCCGCGTCCAGGCGCTTCTTGGACAGGGTCAGGTACTCCGGGTTCATGTCGATGCCCACGTAGCGGTGGCCGTGCTTCAGGGCGGCCACGCCGGTGGTGCCGCTGCCGTTGAAGGGGTCCAGGATGAGCGAGTTCTCCGGGCAGCTCGCCTCCAGGATGCGCTCCAGCAGCGCGACCGGCTTCTGGGTGGGGTGGCTGCCAAAGGCCTTCTCCTCGCCGCGCGGGGCCGTCTGCGTCCACATGCGGCCGGAGCCGTCGGCGGTGAGCTCCTCTTCGCCGTTGCGCGGCAGGTTCCACACGTCGCGCATCTGCTTGCCGCCGTTCTCCGCCTTCATGCGCTGGTAGTTGAAGACGTGCTTCAGCTTGCCGCCGGACGACGGCGAGGCCCAGATGAGCAGCTCCGTGGAGTGCGTGAAGTAGCGGCACGCCAGGTTGGGGCTCGCGTTGGGCTTGTACCAGGTGACGGTGTTGAGCAGCTTGTAGCCCAGCTTCTGCATGGCGAAGCCGGCGTTGAAGATGACGTGCTGGGTGCCGCTCACCCACAGCGTGCCGGTGGGGCGCAGCAGGCGCTGGCAGGCCGCGAGCCACTTCGTGGTGAAGGCGTGGTCCTCCTCCACCCCGCGGGAGACGTCCCACTGGCCCTTGGCCACGGAAACGCGCTTGCCGTTCTTGCAGGTGGTGCCGCCGTTGGACAGGAAGTACGGCGGATCCGCGAAGATGAGGTCGAAGGACTGCTCGGGCAGCTGGGCCATCAGCTCCAGGCTGTCGCCCTGCAGCAGCGTGTAGGCCTCCCCGCGCTTCGCGAAGACGCTGTCGTTCTGGGAGCGTCGGACAACCTTCAGGGCAGGGGCAGCAGCTTCCGCGAACATCACGCCTCCGTCTTTGGGACAGACGTCTTTCTGGGACGCGGCGGACTGTGCGGTCAGTTGGCTGCTACGTCGAATTTCTGGCCTGTAATTGGCTGTAGCACCGAAAACGCGCGCGAAAATTTGACGCGCGTCCGAGGCCAGAAACACCGCGAGCAGGGCGGGAGCGCCTCTGTCTTTCGAGGCCCTCCACGACCCTGCTCGTGGGGTGCTGCGGATGCTGTGGAGCCGGAAGGACTAGGCCTTCTCCGGCTCGGCGGCCTTGGCGCCCTTCTTGGCGGCCGGCGCGTTGTTCGCGTACTTCTTCTTGAAGCGGTCGATGCGGCCCGCCGTGTCCAGCAGCTTGTACTTGCCGGTGAAGAACGGGTGGCAGTTCGAGCAGACTTCAACGCTGAACGAGCCGCGGGTGGACTTGGTCTCGACGACGTTGCCGCACGCGCAGGTGATGCGGGAGGGCGGGTAGACCGGGTGCATGTCGGGCTTCATGGCTTCTCTCCAGTGCGCCTTGCCCCCGCCCAGGATGGGAGGGAGGTCCAGCGTTGTAGTGGGCCGGGGCTTATAGCCATCCCCCCAGCCTTTCTCAAGGATGCGCGTCCGGGCCGGGGGTTTCTCCCCGGGGACGCCTCCCCCCAGGCCGGTGGGTGGCCTGGCGG